>NZ_CAWUDN010000014.1:0-97032 GCF_963920915.1 Nostoc sp. PCC 9305 | reverse complement strand
ATCTTACTTAATTTGTCAAGCTCACCCTATACCAAATTAGATGAGCTTACCCTGGTATGAGTGCAACGCGCAATCTGGGAATTCGCCATGCAAAAGGTGAATATATTGCTTTACTAGATGCAGATGATATCTGGTTGCCACAAAAACTGGAGAAGCAGGTAGCAATATTAGAAGCTCACCCCGAAGCAGGTATGGTTTATGGCTCCACTCTGATGTGGTTTAGCTGGACGGATAATCCTGAAGATGCAAAGCGCGATCGCCAACGAACTCTAGGTGTAGAACCTGATACCCTACTAAAACCGCCAACACTGCTCAAGTTGTTTTTGAAAGGCAAAGCCGAAACACCAGGCACCTGTAGCGTCCTCATACGTCGCAAACTCGTTCAAGATGTCGGTGGCTTTGAGGAGTCCTTCCGAGGAATGTTTGAAGATCAAGCCTTTTTTGCCAAAGTCTGTGTCAAAGCATCTGTCTTTGTAGAAAGTGGCTGTTGGGATAGGTATCGACAACACACAAAAAGCTCCTGTTATGTTGCACAAGCTTCAGCACAATATAATCCACTCAAACCCAATTCTACCCACTTAATTTTCTTGACCTGGTTAGAGAAATATTTGTGCGAGCAAGGATACCAGGATACTGAGATTTTACAAGCATTAAATAAAGCATTATGGCCTTATCAGCACCCACGAATATTTTACTTGTTGCAATTTTTTCAAGATGTTGCTCAATCTTTTACGAGGAGTATAAAAAAAGTTGTGAAATTCATATTAAGACAGACATAGACTAAACCTAATGACTTGTCAAGAATTAATTGACGGATAGTTTTTCACAATGACTTAAAGAAATTATTTGATTACAGCAATAAAAAACAAATTAACTGAACACCTGAACTAACGAAAAGCCAATTATTATGAATGAGCTATACCCTTTTCGATCTGTTATTCAACCTGTGCCCGATGGAGAACCACGACCTTTATGGTCAGTGATGATTCCCACCTACAACTGTGCAAACTATTTGCGTGAAACATTAGCAAGTGTGTTATCACAAGATCCAGGATCAGAGATAATGCAAATAGAGGTGGTTGATGACCACTCCACCAAGGACGATCCTGAAGCTATTGTTAAAGAATTAGCAGGCGATCGCGTTAGTTTTTATCGACAACCAGAAAATGTTGGACATGTTAAGAACTTTACCACCTGCCTAGAGCGATCGCGTGGCAAACTCATCCATCTTTTGCATGGTGATGATTGCATTCGGGAAGGCTTTTATCGCAAGATGCAACAAGCATTTGATAACCAGCCAGAAATAGGAGCCGCTTTCTGTCGTCACATTTTTATGGATGAGGCAGGGCACTGGCGACACTTTTCTGAGATATTACAACCTCAAAGCGGTGCGATCGATAATTGGTTGGAAAAAATTATAGTCAAACAATATCTTCAAACTCCCTCTATTGTTGTTCGCCGACAAGTATATGAAAAGTTAGGTAGTTTTGATCGTCGGTTTTGTTTTTATTATGAAGACTGGGAAATGTGGGTACGAATTGCCGCACAATACCCTGTATGGTATGAAGTTGAACCACTAGCTATTTATCGGCTACATTCTGTATCTAACACTGGACAAACTGTGCGTACAGGTAAAAACATGCAAGAGGTACGCCGTGGGTTGGAAATTGTACAGTCCTATTTGCCTGCTTATCTGCCACAATCAACAATCGATCGCCTGATCGATGCCAATAAAAAACACTCGGCAATCTGTGCTCTCAGAACAGCCCAAAATATGCTGATGATTGGCGATATACCTGCTGCGATCGCGCAAATTAAAGAGGCATTTAAATGCAGTATTTCACCAAAGGTTATGGCATATTTTATTTACTTTGCTACCCAAGCTGGATTGAAACGTTCCCTGTCATTTTATCGAAGTTAAATAAACTAAATAATACCAATTGTGGAAAGTAATGAGATAGTCCCTCCAGTCATTGAAATGCTTCCAGGCTTGTTTATTGTTTTACGACTTTAAGACTTACGCACTGTACAAAAGCATTATCTATAGGACTCATATTTGATTTCTGAAAAAACTCAGTACACCTTAGAAAGCTTTCTTTCCTGTTCCCTATTCCCTATTCCCTGTTCCCTGCCTACACAAGTAAATTCAGGAATCAAACCGGATTCCTATAGTGTATTAACTTTCAGAAAGAAAGGTATTGTGAAAATGCAAACTCCAGTTGCGTTCATCATTTTCAATCGCCCAGATAGAACCGCAAAAGTGTTTGAGGCAATTCGCCAAGCGCGTCCACCGATACTCCTAATTGCAGCGGATGGGCCTCGTGTAAATCGAACAGGAGAGGCCGAAAAATGTGCTGAAACGCGATCGATTATCGATCGCGTAGACTGGCCCTGCGAAGTCTTAACCAATTATTCTGACATCAATATGGGAATGAAGCAGCGGGAAGCGACTGCTTTTTCTTGGGTATTTGACATCGTTGAAGAAGCTATTCTTCTAGAAGACGATTGTTTACCTCATCCGACATTTTTTCCCTATTGCGAAGAATTATTGAGGTATTACCGTCACGATGAGCGGGTTATGACAATTTCTGGAGATAATACCCCCTTGGGCAATCCTAGAAATCGGCAGATTCAGGATAGCTATTACTTTTCGATTTATACCCGAACATGGGGATGGGCAACCTGGCGTAGGGCATGGCAACATTACGATCTGGAAATGAAAAAGTGGTCAACCATTCGCGACGAGGGTTGGCTGGAAGACATTCTCAGAGATTCCAGAGAAGTCCAATTTTGGCAAAACCAATTTCAATCTACCTATGATGGTTTTGATACTTGGGACTATCAATGGATGCTCTGTTCTTGGTTACAAAATGCCTTGAGCATTATCCCCACAGTTAATTTGATTAGCAATCTGGGATTCGATCTGGATGGAACGAATACAACAGATCGAGGCGATCCACGCTCCAATGTTCCGACACAAGCCGTGCAATTTCCATTACAACATCCGCCCTTCACGATCCCAGATCGCCAAGCTGATCGCTTCACAAGAGAAAATGTTTATATGCCAAGTCTCTTGAAACGCGTCCAGAGAAAGCTCAGAAAAACATTCAAAAATTTCAAATAATTTGTCGATCTATTAATGTTTAACCATTGAATCTACAATATGCAAATTATTCATACTAGTTATTCTGATTTATCTGGAGGTGCCGCTCGTGCAGCTTACCGGATTCATCGTTGTCTGTTACAGGCAGAAATAGACTCTCAGATGCAAGTTTTGTCAAAGACTTCTGACGATCCAACAGTTAGAGGTAATTCATTAAAAATCGGAAGAATAACAACAGAAATTCGCACAGGGATTGGTTTATTAGCCAAGAAAACCATCAAAAGTTCCGATCCAACGCGTTATTCGGCTGGACTTCTTCCTTCTAATTGGGTAAAATCTTTCCATGCCTCTGATGCAGATGTGATAAATCTTCATTGGGTAGGTGCAGAGACTTTATCCATTAGTGAAATTGGTCAGATTCGTAAACCGATAGTGTGGACGTTTCACGATATGTGGGCATTTTGTGGAGCAGAGCACTATACAAACGATGGACTTAATGCTCGCTGGCGTGAGGGTTATCGAGCAGACAACCGTCCACAAGACGAGTCTGGTTTCGATTTAAATCGTTGGACTTGGGAACGCAAGCAACGTAACTGGAAATATCCTTTTCATATTGTGTGTCCTAGTAACTGGCTAGCAGATTGCGTTCGCAATAGTGCATTGATGGCAGATTGTCCCGTCTCAGTAATACCATATCCCTTAGATTTAGATAGCTTTCGTCCGATTGAAAAAACATTAGCACGACAGCTTTTGAATTTACCTCAACAGCGATCGTTAATTTTATTTGGTGCCTTGGGTGGAACAAATGATCCTCGCAAAGGTATTGATTTATTATTACAAGCTACCAGTTTTCTGGAAAATCAAAAGTCAAAAGATATAGAAATTGAAATAATAATTTTTGGGCAGTCACGTCCGCCACAAGTTCCTAAATTGGGTTTTCCAATTCGATACACAGGACATCTTGCTGATGATATTTCTCTGGCTCTACTCTATTCTGCTGCTGATGTTTTTGTTGCACCTTCTAGACAAGATAACTTACCGAATACAGTTATTGAGGCAATAGCCTGTGGTACTCCTACTGTTGCCTTCAAAATTGGAGGAATGCCTGATTTAATTCAGCATAAGGTGTCAGGTTATTTGGCACAACCATACGAAGCAGAAGATTTAGCAACAGGAATTCAATGGGTTCTACAACAACAAAAGGAAAGTAAATCTCTTAGTTTAGCAGCTCGTCGTCATGCAGAATATATGTTTGACCCAGTTCGGATCGCACAGCAGTACGTTGCGGTTTATAAGGAAGCAATGAATATACAAAAAAAGTAAGTAACTATATAGGGCTTGCTGAAAAATCCCCCACAGTGGATTTAGAATCCACACAGCTTGATAAATACTAGCTTCGTAACCGAGTATCATCAAATTCGTTTAGCAGCCTCCCAGAGAAAGTGCAAGGGTTTTGAGTTTATAGACGTGATAATGTTGCACTTATAATATCTAAAAATTATGCTTCTTAAATTCATCCCAGAAAAAGATAAAATCCATTCAATACATAAAATTTTTTCTTTGTTTGGTAATTTTAAAAATTTTATTTTGATATTTGGTCTAGCTATTTGGGCTATTATTCCGTTATTAGGTATAGTTTTTCTACTTGCATATTGCCAAATTAATGTTTCCCAAAATCAAATACTAGGAAACCAAAAACGTGTACTTAATATATTTCCAATCTTACTAGTATTATTTACAATTACTACATATATAGCCAGCTTTGAGCCATTTCAAGATACAATTGTGTATCTTGATATTTATTCTTCGCTTCAGAAAGAAACAGGGTTGACTATTCCAGATATCGAACTAGAACCAGTCTCTTTCATTTTGCCTAAATATTTGAGTGTATTAATAGGGTCTAGTCAACTGAGTTTTTTATTCCTTCAATCTTTGAGCATGAATACGGCTTTCACCGTTTTCCCAATGCTATTTATGCCCGATTTCTATCCCTTAATCATATTAATTAATGTTACAACTCAAGGATACTATTTTCAACTATTTTGGATGAGACAAATTTATTCATGGATATTTATAATACCTGCTATCTATGTTGATAATTTTGTGATTGCTTGTCTTTGTATATATGTCGGCTATTGGACGCACAAATCTTCTTTAATGTATATTTTTGGCATATTACCTGGACTATTCAAATATAAATTTATTAATCTATTAAATCCATTCAAATCGTTTTCTAAATATTTGAATAACAGATTTAGTATTATTATTTGTTTTGGCTCGATACTTTTATTTTCATCAGTAATAATGAAATCACTGCTAGATTTGACAAGTTCATTGTCATCTTTTGATGGTTCTGTATCTCAGAGAATCGATATTTATGGCGGTGGCGGTGATGATTACAGTTTTGGAGATAAGATTAAAAATCAAATACGCCCTATTCTTGATTATACTATTATCTCTATATTTATCTTGAGAACTGATCTAAGCAAAATAAATAGAGTATATAGCAAAACAAATAGAAGATATATAAGATGGATTACAACATTCTTTTTGCTTTTCTTACTTTATTTTGGGTCTTTGACATATGGATTTAATTTGAGAATTACCAGTATGTTTTTTTGCATACCTGGTTTTTTTTATATTATCGCTCTCTCTTCCGACAAACTTGATGGTACCTATAGCTATGATACTCTTATATTTATATTGGCAATTGTTTTCAGGATGATTTATTTTTTTGCTAGTATTACAGTCCCTCAAAGTTACCTAACTTTTTGGAATGGTGAACCGCTAACTACACCAATCAGTGAATATTTTTACCTTTTTTATCAGTTTGTATTAAACCTCATTAACCATAACTAATATGAATGATTGCCAAGTATCGATAGTGACGATATCCAAAAATAATTACCAAGGATTAGAAAAAACCTTACAATCAGTTAAAGAACAAGACTATAAAATAATAGAGCATATTGTCATTGATGGAGATTCTGATGATGGAAGTAAAGAGTTTTTAGAGTCATATAACCATTCTAAAAGGTATCTTTATTTATCAGAACTAGATAATGGTATATCTAGTGCATTTAATAAAGGTTTAGAAAACAGTAATGGGGATTTAATTTTCTTCTTAAACTCTGGAGATGTATTCTTTTCCAAAACAGTGATTTCTGAAGTTGTGCAAAGCTATATGCAACATAAATGGAAATGTGCTATCGGTGTCACTGTCACTACAAGTTTTGCTGGAGAAACTATATTTTATCGTCCGCCGCAACTTTCATCGAAGTTTCTAAAATACTTTATGTTTTTACCGCACCAGGGTTTTTTCTGTGAAACTTCCCTACATAAAAATTACAAATACAATGAGTCTCTTAAAATTTCTATGGATTACGAATTATTTCTGCGAATGCTTAAAAATATAACAATATTTTATTTGCCTACACTAATATCAATACGCGAACCTGGAGGGATTTCTAGCCAAACTCAAAAGAGAATTAGTGAACATTCACAAATCCGTTTAATCTACGCTCATAAAATACATGAAAAATTGCTAATTAATATTTTGAATACATTAATTTCACTTAAAAATTATCTCAAAATCGACTCACCTTTTGCATCAAAAAATGAATAAATCAAATATTAAATTAGCGAATATTTACTAAGACTTCAGTCATCTCAAATGTTTATTTTTGAAATAACCGCGTTTTTATCCATTTGTGAATTATGCATATAATATATCTTTTTAGACCTAAAAATCCCAGAGTGCATCATTGTTCAGAATCTTTTTACAAAGCAATGACACTAAATATCGATTCTGATATAGCTAGTTATTCTGTAAAATACTTGTATTCCGTCACTTTACGAGAAAGTTGGTTATTAATCAAACAGTTAGTGAATCTAAATAAGCAAGAAGAAATATCAGTATTTTTCTTTTTAATTCAGTTAGATTATTTAGTATTAGCTTTAATTTTAAGAACCATTAGTAAACTTCTAAATAAAAATTTAGAAATTTCTTATTTGATGCATGAACCTAAATTTGAAAAAGGAAGGATTAATCCTTTAAAAGCATATATTGTATTTTTATATCATTTAGTTTTTGGCTACGTAGGAGATAAGATATTATTGCCTAGCAATGAAGCGTTTTTGAAAGCACAAGACTTCGTTAATAATGATAAACTTTACAAGTTAAACTTATCATTTCTTTCTCTCCCAAAAGATATTTTACAAAATAATTTAGCGCAACTTAAGTTTAGTTGGGATAATGAAAAAAGTTTCTTATTGTTAGGTCGAGCAGATAGAGATAAAAATCCTCAAGGATTTTTATCTCTAGCAAATTTAATTAATAAAGATTACCCAAAGCAAGCGAGATTTATTCGGGGTGGAAGTGAGAGAAACATACAAGTAAACTACGACGAAAAACTAATAATTAGATTTCCTGGCTTCATTTCAAATAGCGCTAAAAGTTTCCTACTTGGTTTAAGCCACTTTGTTGTGATTCCTTACTCGTTCTCAACTCAAAGTGGTGTGGTGACAGAGGCTTTGAGTTATGGAAAGCTTTTAATTATTAATGATATTCCTACTTTCTCATATTTAAAAGGTCTAAGTTTTGTCTTTTTTACTGATTTTAATGACGAAAGCTCAATGTCTAAATGTGTCCATAATTTATTTAGTATGGACATAAATGATTATGAAAACCGCTATTGGGAAGCAATAAGATACTTCCAAGAAAATCATTCAGAAGCTTATCTTTCAAAAACCTTGCAAGAAATTTTATAAACACATTTTTGTTTTTGAAATATACAGAGGTGAAATACATCCATGTCGAATACAGTACCTACAGTTTCTAGCAATATACAAGCAAGCATTACAGTGGGTATTCCTTTCTACCAAGGTAGCAATATCGCACATCTTCGTGCTGCTATTGACTCTATCCTATGGCAAAGTTTACCAGCAAAGGAAATTCATTTAATTCAGGATGGTCTGATTCCAAAAAATTTGGAGGAAATTGTTAATGAATATACTGCAACTTATCCCCATATAAAACACCTATTAATTTCTAAAAATATGGGTTTAGCTCATGCGCTTAATATCTCCATATTAAACTCTTCATCTAAATACTACGCAAGAATGGACTCTGATGACATTGCACATCCAGAGCGATTAAGCAAACAAATAGATTTTTTAGAAAGTAACTTAGATATTGATATATTAGGTACTTGGGCTTTTGTCTTTGAGGATGAATTCCCCAGAGAAAATTGCTCAATTAGGATAATGCCTGTATGTAATCAGGAGATACATGCACTGTTTCATTATCAAAATCCCTTGATACATCCATCTGTGATGTTTAGAAGTAGTGTTTTTGCGAAAACAGGACTTTATAACATAGAATTTCGTTCTGAATGTGACTTAGAATTGTGGGCAAGAGCATTGAAATTGAGAGTTGGTATTTCAAATTTATCTGAACCTTTACTTTATTATAGAAATACAGGCGTTATAAGTAGACGGTCTGCGGCTTTAGGACAGCAAATTAAAGCACGATATCAATACAATACTCTTTCAGTAAAATTAAATATTCTCAAAATAATGTCTTTACTATTTCGCATTCTTCCCTATCAAATGCAAGTTTGGGGATACAAAAAATTTAAAAAAGAGAGCAATTTTCATCAAGATAGTAGTGAATTTTTAGTTAAATAAAAATCCAAGATTTATAATTAATTATACTCAAACTACAGGTATGAATTATTATCATAAAAATTGGTTTAATCTCATATCTATTTGATCTCTGGCAAAAAAAATATTGATCATACTGTATCTCTAAGTGGGACAACGGAGTTAAACATAATATAGATAGGACTTACGCAAAAACCCTCTCAAACTCTCATTCCTCCGTGAACTCTGCGCCCTCTGTGGTTCGTTTTCCGTTACCCGTGCGTAAGTCCTAATAGACTTAATTACGCCACATACTTAGTTCAAACTTCTTCATCCCCGTTTCTTGGAGTTAAGAGATATGGGATAAGAGGTTTGGAGAATTTAGAGGTCTTATATTAATTACTAAGCTCATTAACTTATCTTACTTGATACAACTTTACTTCATAAGGATTTAAACTAGTACTGAAACTTGCATTAGAAAATAGGGTATTAATAGTTTTTTCATTAAAAGTAATTATTTTACCAGCTAAACTCTGAGTCAGTTTTACTACGAAATTTATTTGAGTCGAAGTGTGATTAACAGCTATAATTAAAGATTTTGTAGTATTAGGAATAGGAAATAATTTAACTTCTATATTTGGGTTGTTTACTTGTACTGGATTACTGAAATCTTCTCCTCTAACGATTGCAGGAATGTAATCTCGGAATTCTTTAATAGTAGGATACAAAACTGACTCATTCCAGGAAGGTGAAGAGAGGTAGTGTATCCAAAATAGCAGCCCATCAGCCCCTGTCAGGACTGATAAATAAAACATATAGCGAAATTCTAACTTTGTTGGTAATCGAAAATCTGTCTGATTTCCTCTATAAGCTTGTATTACGTTCCAAAATTTTTTGTTTTTAACATCAGCAAGGGAAATGACTTCGTAGAGTGCTTTTCGGTAAAATGATACCCATTGGAATTCTACAACTCCGTCTTTGCAAGGATAACAATCCCACATTAGTATATCCATTGCATCACTGTAAGGTTCAATTTTTTCTATTTTGGTAAAAACTAATGCCACTGGCTTTGATTGATCTTCTTCCTTAATAGCTTTGTATACCTTTTTTAACAAATTTGGAGAAATTGGTCTAGGTTTTTTTATTTCTGGTTCATCATAAAGATACCAAGCATAAACGGAGGGATGGTTTTTATAAGTACGAATAAAGTCTTTCACTCCTGAGATATTTTCTGATTCAATTAAACTACGAGGAATCTCAAGCAGGATTTTTATTTGTGTTTTTTTAGAAGCATCCAAAAATGCCTGTATTTTTGCCCTGCTCTCTTTTTCAACATAGGGCATTAATAAGTCAATTCCTTTAGAATATGCTTTGATTGGTACATCCATATTGTTGATATTGTCATACCAACCTAAGAAAAAGGGTAGACTTCGTTTCCGATGATTTAAATATTTTTTTGGATTTAAACTCACAAGTATGCTGCTACTACTAGCTACTACAAAACCAGGAATTAAAGCTAGAAATTTACGTCGCGTTATCATTATTAAATATGAAATTTAAGAACAAGCTTAATTAAACATCACATTGATTGGTTTGGCAATATTTGGTATTATCTATGAACATATTGCAACTTATTCAAGGACATTATCTTCAATGATGACCCACCTTATACCCCAGTAGCGATGTAAGCAAACTTTTCTCTGTGATAAAATTGGTCGCGTCTAACTTTGGTGATATATGCTGGGTCTCTGAAATCATTGGCAAGATTTAGAATTATAAATATTTTGTAACAGTTTTACTGCGTTAGCATTTTTTGTGGTGAATTTTAGGCGATCGCTACCACTAACAGTTATGCTTTCTTTAGTTGCCGTCCCTTTTTAAGAAGTGACATCAGCATAAAAGTATAAATTTATACATTTGCATTTGTACTCTCGTAGTCGTGGGCTTCACTGTTGTATCTCAGAGTTGGTATTTGAGGTCTAGTCTTTGCTCACTTGACAAGGTGCTGATGTTTTCTCTGGAAGCGCATTTGCCGGAGTGACAGCGAAAATAATTGCGATCGCAGTAAATAAAAAAGAAATTAGTAGACAGTTCCCAACCTACTACTTAGTTACAAAACTTAGACTTAATCTCAGACAAACTGGAGTATGTACTTTTAATACTGGAGACATTTAAGATACAGGTTCTACATACTTCTTAATAAATCCGCCTTGAGAACGCAAAACGTTCTAATCTAAAAGCTAACTGGGTTAATTTACTGGCAGTTTTGCAGGCAATACTCTCAAGCTCATAAAGCATAGACACACCGATGTGTCAAGCCTCAAAACAATCCAGACTTAACATATAAACGCTTATGATGGGAGTTTTACAAATCCGATGAGTGTTAAGGCGAGTGGTGGAAGCTCGGTTGCGCGTCCGCAACTATATCAAACCCTAACTGTATCCACGATTACCCAAGCAGAGCAGCAAGACCGCTTCTTGGGAAATGGTGAATTAAATGAACTGGCAAGCTATTTTGCATCTGGTGCAAAGCGTCTAGAAATTTCTCAGACGCTGACAGACAATGCCGAGATTATTGTGTCTCGGGCTGCCAACCGGATCTTTGTCGGTGGTTCGCCAATGGCTTTTTTAGAAAAGCCCAGAGAAGCAGAATTAGTAACAGCTGGTGGTGGTGGTGCTAACGTTCAACAAGGGATGCAACTGGGAACTGTAACCTACGTTGAAAGTCGTGGTGGGTTCCTAGAAAATTTACGTTCAATATTTAACTCATCCCCCAGCGGCCCGACACCAGCAGGTTTTAGACCAATTAACATTGCTCGATATGGCCCAAGCAACATGGCCAAGAGCTTGCGGGATTTATCCTGGTTCTTGCGCTACGCTACTTATGCGATCGTTGCTGGCGACCCCAACATCATAGCGGTGAATACAAGGGGCTTGCGGGAAATCATTGAAAATGCCTGTTCTGGTGAAGCAACGCTAGTAGCTTTGCAGGAAATCAAAGCCGGGGCACTTTCATTTTTCCGCAATGATGCTGAGGCTACAGAAATTGTGTCTCAGTACATGGATGTTTTGTTAACAGAATTCAAAGCAGCCACACCTTCAAACAAAGTCCGCCAACGCCCTTCTAGCGACCAGCAAGGGTTACAACTGCCGCAAATTTACTTTAATGCAGCAGAACGGCGTCCCAAGTTTGTGATGAAGACTGGGTTATCAAGTAGCGAAAAAAATGAGGTAATCAAGGCCGCATATAGGCAAATCTTTGAGCGCGACATTACCCGTGCTTATAGCCTATCCATATCTGACCTAGAATCCAAGGTGAAGAATGGTGACATCTCTGTGAAAGAGTTTGTCCGTCGTTTAGCTAAATCTCCCCTTTACCAAAAACAGTTTTACCAGCCTTTTATTAACAGCCGAGTCATCGAACTAGCTTTCCGTCACATTTTAGGACGGGGGCCAAGTAGCCGCGAAGAAGTACAAAAATACTTCTCGATTATTTCTAACGGTGGTCTACCAGCCTTAGTAGATGCCTTAGTAGATTCTGCTGAATACAGTGACTATTTTGGTGAAGAAACAGTACCCTACCTGCGGGGCCTGGGTCAAGAAGCACAAGAATGTCGCAACTGGGGGCCGCAGCAAGACCTGTTTAACTACAGTGCGCCTTTCCGCAAGATACCTCAGTTCATCACCACATTTGCAGCTTACGAGCAACCGCTACCAGATCAACATCCCTATGGTTCTGGTAACGACCCCTTGGAAATTCAGTTTGGGGCAATTTTCCCGAAAGAAACTCGCAACCCCAGTACCAGTCCGGCTCCTTTTAGTAAGGATACCAAACGCATCCTGATTCACCAAGGGGCAGGGATTAATAACCAAAATAGTAATCCGAGAGCGCGGGGTGAAGCTCCTGGTACTCTTGGGCCTAAGGTGTTCAAGTTAGACCAACTGCCTGGTACTAGAGGTAAAAAGGCTGCCAAAAATTCTAGTGTCAGATACTCCGAAAGCTCCACGCAAGCATTAATTAAAGCTGCTTACCTGCAAGTTTTCGGTCGCGATCTTTACGAAGGCCAGCGCCCGAAGGTATTGGAAATCAAGCTAGAAAACGGTGATATCTCTGTACGCGAGTTTATCCGTGCTTTGGCTAAGTCGGATGTATTCCGCAATCTGTACTGGTCATCGCTGTATGTTTGTAAAGCGATCGAGTATATTCATCGCCGCTTGTTGGGTCGTCCGACTTATGGTCGTCAAGAAATCAACAAGTACTTTGACATTGCTGCTAAACAGGGCTTTTACGCGGTGGTTGATGCCATTATTAACAGCGTAGAATACAGCGAAGCATTTGGTGAAGATACAATTCCTTACGAACGGTATTTGACTCCTGGCGGTGTATCCGGGCGACAATTACGCGTTGGTAGCATTCGTGATGATATTGCCGCGAAAGTCCAGAAGGAAGTAATACCAAGCTTTGTGACACTGGGTACAGTGACAGAAAAGCGGTCAGAACCAGATATTCAGTTCCGCATTAACCAAGGTGTCAGCAAGCAACGGGAACAGACCAAAATCTTCAAGCTGGTGGCCAATACCAGCGACAAAGTTGCAGTCAAAACTTTGATTAGTGCTGCGTATCGTCAGATATTTGAGCGGGATATTGCACCCTACATCGCCAAAAACGAATTTACCAAATGGGAAAGCAAGCTGGGTAATGGCGAAATTAGTGTGAAAGAATTTATTGAAGGTTTGGGTTACTCTAACCTCTACTTGAAAGAGTTCTACACACCTTACCCCAACACCAAAGTAATTGAGTTGGGAACCAAACACTTCTTGGGACGTGCGCCACTAGATCAAGCAGAAATCCGCAAGTATAACCAGATTTTGGCTACTCAAGGTATTCGTGCCTTTATTGGTGCTTTGGTAGATAGCGTGGAATATAACCAGGTGTTTGGTGAAGATACAGTGCCTTACCGCCGCTTCCCGACCCTCCCGGCGGCAAACTTCCCGAATACAGAGAAGCTTTACAACCAGCTGACCAAGCAAAACGATGACGTGGTTGTACCAAGCTTTAAGCCAGTACAAGCCCGTGTTGGGGTTAGTAACGATACACCGCTTTTGGTACAGGCGATCGCAGATATCGCAGCCCAAACAAATGGTAAGCCATCCTTTGCTGAACTAGGTCGTTCCTACAACGATGCTAGCGGACAAACCGTGGACATGGGTGTGCGTAAACATGCACGCATTTACCGTCTAACAGAAAACACCAACCAAGACGAAAAACAACAGGCAATCAACGCCATTTATCGTCAAGTATTGGATGTATTTAGCGGTGAAGTGCCTGAGAATTTCCGTCGCACTGACCTAGATAGCAAACTCCAAAATGGTGAAATTTCCGTGCGGGAGTTTGTGCGCGAACTAGCTAGTTCCCAAATCTATCGCCAGCGCTTCTTATCACCTTATCCTCATGCCAAGGTCATTGAGTTCCTCTTCCGTCATCTGTTGGGGCGTACACCCGCAACTCAGGAAGAAATTGGCCAATATAACAAGCTGCTAGTCGATAGTGGTTTGTCAGCTGCTGTAGAAGCAATAGTCGACAGTGCAGAATATAGCCGCTACTTCGGTGAAGATGTTGTACCTTACAACCGCTTCCCATCTTTGCCAGTAGGTAACTACCTCGGCAGTGTAGCAGTTGATTAAGGAGTAGGGACTAGGGAATTAGGAAATAGGGTACAGGTTATTTACTGTTCCCTATCCCCTGTAACCTTTCCCCTGTCCCCTTCTTAACCTTTCGTAATACCGCTCTCAGATTGCAGTTAGAACAGTAAATTCTGAAAAGCAATATTACAAAGTATTAAGAGCAGTCATAAATGCTCAACAGAATGCCGGAAAATGTTTTGCGGAAGGTAACTGAGTTTGAAAGCTTGTGTACTAATGTTGACTCAAGCAAACTCGTAATTTTTTAGCCGTAGCAGTTGTGAAACTGTTGTGTCTAAAAGGACGATAAAACAAACTCAGTAAACCAAACTTAAAGTCGCACCAGTTTAATCAAATCCTGGTTTCATTCGTATTGGAGGAATCCATTAATGAGTATTGTCACGAAAGCTATCGTGAATGCTGATGCAGAAGCCCGCTACCTCAGCCCTGGTGAGTTAGATCGGATCAAGTCTTTTGTTGCAAGTGGCGAACGCCGTGTGCGGATTGCTCAAGTTTTGTCAGAAAATCGCGAACGGCTCGTTAAGCAAGCTGGCGATCAACTGTTCCAAAAGCGTCCTGATGTTGTATCTCCTGGTGGTAACGCTTACGGTCAAGAATTGACTGCTACTTGTCTGCGTGACCTAGATTATTACCTCCGCCTCGTTACCTACGGTATCGTTGCTGGTGATGTCACCCCCATCGAAGAAATTGGTGTTATTGGTGCCCGTGAACTGTACAAGTCCTTGGGAACTCCTATCGATGGTGTTGCTGAAGGTATCCGTGGGCTGAAAAATGGCTCTACATCATTGCTCTCTGGTGATGACGCTAGTGAAGCTGCTGGCTACTTCGACTACCTAGTTGGTGCCCTTCTAGGATAGGGTAAAGCTGTTTACCTACTTAAACAGAAGTATTGCAATACGGTTGGAAATAAGGAATTAACAACATGGCTCAAGACGCAATTACCGCTGTCATTAACTCCGCAGACGTTCAAGGTAAATACCTTGACTCTTCTGCTTTAGAAAAGCTAAAAGGCTACTTCGCTACTGGCGAACTACGGGTACGTGCTGCTAGCACCATCAGCGCTAACGCTGCTGCGATCGTCAAAGAAGCTGTAGCAAAATCTTTGCTATACTCTGACATCACCCGTCCCGGCGGCAACATGTACACCACTCGCCGCTATGCTGCTTGCATCCGCGATTTGGACTATTACCTCCGCTATGCCACCTACGCTATGTTAGCTGGCGATCCTTCCATCCTAGATGAGCGTGTGCTCAATGGCTTGAAGGAAACCTACAACTCCTTGGGCGTTCCCGTTGGTGCTACCGTACAAGCTATCCAAGCAATCAAAGAAGTAACCGCCAGTTTGGTAGGTTCTGATGCTGGTAAGGAAATGGGCGTTTACTTAGACTATATCTCCTCTGGCTTAAGCTAAGAACTAGTTTGCGCTTAAGAATTTAGGTGCGGCTTTATTAAGGTCTGGAAATCAGCCGTGAGTGCTAGAACGTTATATTGCTTATCTTGGTAAATTATCAGTGATGAGTGTTGGTGGTCTAGTATTGATGTTTGATTTCCAGCCTTTGAATGATTAAAAGATTTGCACTCAAGATTTTGAGATAAAAAAGTTTTCACAAGGTATACAGGAGATTTTCAAAATATGTCCCGTTTGTTTAAAATTACTGCTCTAGTTCCCAGCCAAACCCGAATTCGTACCCAACGCGAACTGCAAAATACTTACTTTACTAAGCTAGTTCCTTATGAAAACTGGTTCCGCGAACAGCAACGTATTCAAAAAGCAGGTGGCACAATCATCAAAGTAGAACTGGCAACTGGTAAGCAAGGTGCTAATACTGGCTTGTCGTAATTCTGTAAATAGAATATTATTTTAGGGAATTGGTAAGAGGTCGAGAAAGACCTCTTTTTTATGGCTTAGATTTTTGCAAATCAAAAGTTAAACATATTTAAAAGGCGATACCCACGAGTATAAAGTGGAACTGGAGCGTCAGCATTCTGTTTGTTCTTAGCGTGTTCAATAGTTTCATCAAACACAATTAGCGTATCTTTCCCAACTTTCAGCCAGTCTTCGTAGGGTACACTCATATCTTCTTCAATACCACCAATATTAGGTGCTACCATTGCCCGGTAAGCTTCATTGAATTTCCTGCGGAAGCGGAAATCTACTGAAATTCTTAGACCTTCAGTTTTCCTTCTTACTGTTTGATGCAATCCACGGGCATCATTAAAGTACATTGTGCCGTGTTGTAGTTGTGCTTCCGTGTAGGAGACAACCATCGGAATATCCCGACCTTCTGCGAAGTCTGACATCACGCGCATAGACGGTAGTTCCATTTCGCGGGGCATTTCACCTGCTTCGATGGTGATATTATCGATGTCACCAAATAGTGGCAGAACCACCACAGTTGCATCAGCAGCAACACCTGCCCAGACATCGCTATGGCACTTTGAGCTAGCGAAGGGCAAACCCAACTTCTTGGCGTCAGTCTTGCCGTAGACCATGCGGAGATTGACTGGTAAATCCACTGCATCAATCAGGTCATTTGCTCCTAGTTGGTAGAAAGCCTCTGCGACGCTTTTTTGAAAGAGGTTAAATGCCAAAATGTGTTCTCGCTTAGGCATCAAAAGACCAGTGCCGGTGTAGTTCGGCAAAGTACTTCTTGCTTCTAATAGTCGTTCCAGCATTTCAGCTTCCGAAAGAATGATGGGACTATTCAGACACGCTGAAATATAACCCGCAGCAGCAATTCGGATTTGTTGGAATAACTCAGGCTTTAATGTGTGTTCAAACAGTAGTCGGTACTGTCGCTTTGTAGCAATTTTATCAGCAAGCTCATCAAAAAGGCGATCGCCAAGCTCAGAAAATGCGAGCGCACGCTCATATTGTAAGCGATCGCGCACTGGTAATTCTGCTAACAGTTCTTCCAACATCATTTCTTCCAACGTTATTTTAAATCGGCTAAATAACTCATACATTCAAAGCCATTCCGTTTTGAAAACGAATCTGACTATTACAAATTAACAATCTTCTTCCCTTTAGACTTCGTAAAATATACTGTTTTATTTTTATTAATTATCTTAATTAGAAGAATTAATTTAACTTTATTAGTAAAGCTTATATGAAGTTGGAGGTTAAAAAAATAAGTTTTTATGTATAAAGTTGCTACTAACTAAGTAATCATTAAAGTTTATGAAGCTAAATCTAATTTAGCTGCTTATATTTAAAGAAACTGACAAGCTAATAATCTTTAAAATAGTTTTACCTTGGAAAACAATAGGTTTTAAACAAAAAACATAAAACCAGTAAAATCAACATTCTCAGACAAACATATTAATTGTTAAAACATATACATCAGCTGTTTCGATTTTGCCAAACTAAATTGATTAAGACAAGTCTAACTTGAGTATAAATAAATAATTAAAAATGTCAAATGTGAATCACAAAAACTCAACTAAAAACTTATATAATCGCACAGCATCAGAGTGGATTAGAGGAGAACCTACTTCCCTATCAGACTTTACAGCCCGCCCTTTTGTACTAGAGCTTTGTGAGCCTGTTGCTGGGTTGCAAGTACTTGATATAGGTTGTGGAGAAGGTTATTGCAGTCGAGAACTAAGCCGACGTGGCGCTGCATGGGTACATGGAATAGACCTTTCCCAAGGCATGATTGCAGCAGCAAACTTGCAAGAAGTAGAAGATGGATTGGGTATTAGCTATGAAGTAGGATGTGCTACCAATCTTAAGCAGTTTGATGATGGCGAAATTGACTTAGTTGTTGCAGTATTTTTATTTAACTATTTGACAATTGCTCAGACCCAAGAATGCATGGCAGAAGTTGCACGCATTCTTCGTCCAGGTGGTCGATTTGTATTTAGTGTTCCCCATCCATCTTTTCCATATATGCGGGAGGCAGCATATCCGTTTTATTTTCAAGTTGAAGGTACAGGCTATTTTAGCAAACGAGATCGGCAGTTTCCTGGTCGTATTTGGAAACGAGATGGCTCCTGGCTAAATGTGCAATTGATTCATAAAACTCTTGAGGATTACTTTAATGCTCTTAAATTTGCTGGCTTCAATACGATGCCAATTTTACAGGAATTGCGTGTAACTCCAGAACATATCGCAATAGATGAATCATTTTTTAGCCCGTTACTTGACCAACCTCTCCATCTAGCCCTACAAATATCACGATGACACAGACATCTTCTTTAGTTAGAAATTCCTTCCGTGAAATAACGACTAATCATCCTTTATGGAATCATGAATTTCTAACACGCTGTCAGACTGGAAATTTATTTTTACCAGACGTACAGGTACTAGCTGTCCAGATGTACAAATTCTCCAAAGAATTTAATCGTATTTTGGCTAGCATCTTGTCTTGCTGCCAAGATGAAACTAGTCAGTTAGTCATCTTGGAAAACCTATTTGACGAAATGGGACAGGGAGATATAACTCAGTCTCACCCAGAATTGTTTCGTAAATTTACCCGTGCACTTGGTATCCATGACGAAACTCTGGCATCACTACCCACTGCACCTGAAACTCGCGCCCTTATTGAAACCTACTTGCAGATGCCACATAAGTACGGCTATTTAGCTGCACTCGGTGCCGTCTGTTATGCTTCCGAAGGGATTGTTAGCTCACTCTATACGCAACTATACAAAGGAATTGTTGGCGCTACTCCTTTACCCAAAGAATCGCTGATCTTTTTTGAAGTCCATATTGATGTGGATGATAGTCATGCAGCGAAGCTAGCAGCAGTGATTGAACCTCAGATTAGCATGAATGAAGAAGATATTAAGATAAAGCTGGCTATTTCCGAAGCTATGGATGCCCGCCTCCAATTTTTTAACGGTATTCAGCGTCAAATCTCTAAATATAGCTTGTATCCTGATTCATGGCTGCCTTTTGATGAATCCCTGTAGTTAATCTGTCAAGCTTAAATTGATCGATAAAGAAGTTTGTAGTAAGGACTTTAGTCCTTACTATAAAACCTCAAAACTATCTGGGTAAAACGAATAAGTGAAAATACGGTTGTAATAATGAGTATTTGTAGCATTAGAATGCGAACAGTTTTCCCTACTTTTTTCGATTTTTAAAGCTGTAATAAAACATTTTAAGATTTGATTACAGAAAGTTTTGTCATTTAAATAAGCCTTTTAAGAAATTAGTTGTCGAGTCTTGGGCGAATTCACAAAGTAAAATTAGGTGCAGCAAGAGGAGGCTTCCATGTACGGATTAGTGAACAAGGCGATTCAAGACATGGTGTGCAGTCGCTTTGGCGAAGATACTTGGAAAACAATCAAGCAGAAAGCAGAGGTGGATGTAGATGTTTTTCTCAGTATGGAAGGCTATCCTGATGACATCACCCACAAGCTGGTAAAAGCTGCTAGTGTCATTCTCGGTTTATCTTCCTCAGAGATTATGCAAGCCTTTGGGGAATTTTGGGTTCAGTACACTGCTCAAGAAGGCTATGGCGAATTGATGGATATGAGTGGAGATGAACTCCCTGAGTTTTTAGAAAACCTTGATAATCTTCATGCTCGTGTAGGAGTTAGTTTTCCTAAACTCCAACCCCCATCATTTGAGTGTACTGATATAGAAGAAAATTCTCTGAGCTTACATTATCGCTCTGATAGAGAAGGGTTAACGCCAATGATTCTTGGACTAGTCAAGGGATTGGGAACCAGGTTTGATACAGAAGTTCATATTACCCAAACCCAAAGTCGAGATGAGGGTGCTGAACATGATGAATTTTTAGTGATTTATAAACCAAATTGAGTGCAGTAGCATGGCTCCTCCTCACCTTACACTTTCGCCAGAGTTGCTGGCGAAAGCTTTTCCTTTCCACTTTGCCTTTAACTGTAATCGGGAAATTGTACAAGCTGGTGATGTCTACGGGCGCATTTGTCCTGAAGCATTAGTTGGTAAATTGATTGAGCAGCATTTTCAGATCAATCGTCCAAAAATCCTGGTCGATTTTGATGCGATTAGTAAACAATCTCGTGCCCTATTTATATTAGAGTTTCTCCACAATGGAATGCTTCTCAAGGGTCAGATGATGTATCAACCAGAGGAGGAAGTGATATTTTTTTTAGGTTCTCCCTGGATTACAGATACAACTAGCCTGGCTCCTTTGGGTATTAAACTTAAAGACTTTGCAATTCACGATCCTATTGTTGATTTCCTGTTTCTGCTACAAGCTCAGAATACTGCTTTGGCTGATGCCAAAAAGTTAACAAGTGAACTGAAACAGCAAAGGGCACAACTACGCAGTGCGCTACAAATCAAGGAGAATTTAGCAGAAATTGCTGAGGCTCAGTCTAAAAAATTGGAAAAATCTCTCCGGGAGCTACAACAAACTCAAGCCCAATTAGTCCAGGCTGAAAAAATGTCCAGTTTGGGGCAGTTAGTTGCAGGAGTCGCTCACGAAATTAACAACCCGGTTAATTTTATTTATGGTAATTTGAAATATGCAAAGGATTATACACAGTGTTTGTTGAACCTTGTGCATCTTTACCAGCAATTTTATGACAATCCTGTGTCAGATATTCAAAAATACATTAAGGAAATTGAGTTAGATTTTTTACTAGATGATTTGCCCAAAATCCTAAATTCGATGGAAGTAGGAGCTGAACGGATCTCTGAAATTGTCTTATCTCTGCGGAATTTCTCTCGTCTTGATGAGGCGGAGAAGAAAAGAGTTGATATTCATCAGGGACTAGATAGTACTTTGCTGATTTTACAAAGTCGCTTCAAGGATAGTGTCGATCATCCTGAGATCAAAGTAGTGAAAAATTATGGAGATTTACCTTTAGTAGATTGCTACGCCGGCCAACTCAATCAAGTATTCATGAATATTATCAGTAATGCAATCGATGCGCTCGATAATTATGATAGTAGACGCGCGATCGCAGAAATTCATACTAATCCTAATATAATTACAATTACTACGGAAGTCATCGAAACGAACTGTGTCATCCGAATTGCTGATAATGGTTCAGGAATAACAGAAGCAGTTAAGGAACGACTGTTCGATCCATTTTTCACAACTAAGCCAGTCGGTAAGGGTACGGGATTGGGTTTATCAATTAGCTATCAAATTATAGTTGATAAACATGGCGGAACACTAAGATGTATATCAGAACCTGGGCAAGGAACTGAGTTCTGGATTGAAATTCCCCTATCTATGAACAAACAATCACTTAATTGCGTGAAATCATTAAGTTTAATAAAATAAATACTTTCAGTCAATTTTCGAGCGATCGCTCTTAACTATAGAACCCTAAAATTTAAGTATAAAATACTACTTATTTACTGCGTAGTAGAGATTGCAATTTATCAGAAATATTGAACTAGTGATGTATTGAAGTTAACAACTCTAAGATTTATGGTTGTAAAGCCTACTTATGAGTTATAAGTTATGATTTATGAGTTTTATTTTTAACTCCTAATTTCTAACTTTTTACCTGTACCGATCGTGAATCTACGCCGCCTGATTCCAATTTTTGATAGTTCAGTCTCCAACTGGGCATTAGAAGCGCGGTTGTTGCGCTGGTTAACGTTGATTTGGCTGTTCGTCGGCTTGATCATGCTATTTTCAGCATCATATCCTGTCGCTGATGCCCGTCAGAATGATGGTTTGTACTACTTTAAACGTCAACTGCTTTGGGTCTTAGTTTCCTTAATCGGATTCAATATTATTGTTAATTCGCCGTTGCAGAAAATTTTGGGACTATCCCATTGGTTTTTGTTGCTGTTTTTAGGGTTAATTTTTGTCACACTGATCCCAGGATTGGGAAGAAAAGCTTTTGATGCAGCGCGTTGGATTGCGATCGGGCCAATTCCGATTCAACCTTCAGAACTAATTAAACCCTTTTTGGTGTTGCAAAGTGCGCGGCTTTTTGGTCAATGGGAACGAATTAGTTGGCGGGTTCGCTTGGCTTGGTTGGGCGTTTTTGGTCTGGTACTTTTAGGAATTCTTGCCCAGCCTAACTTGAGTACAACGGCACTTTGCGGCATGACTATCTGGCTAATTGCTTTAGCCGCTGGCTTACCTTACAAGTACCTGGGAGGAACAGCAATTGGTGGAGTGATGTTGGCACTACTCAGTATTAGTATTAAAGAGTATCAGCGTAAGCGGGTGATGTCATTCCTCAATCCTTGGGCGGATGCTACAGGAGATGGCTACCAGTTGGTGCAAAGTCTACTAGCTGTTGGTTCTGGTAAAACTTGGGGAGCTGGATATGGGCTTTCTCAACAAAAGCTGTTTTATTTACCAATTCAAGATACCGATTTTATTTTTGCGGTGTTCGCTGAAGAGTTTGGCTTTGTTGGCAGTATGGTGTTGTTGGTACTTTTAGCTACATTCGCCACTCTCGGATTAGTTGTGGCGCTGAAGGCTAAAAATATCGTACATCAATTGGTAGCGATCGGTGTGACGACTTTGATGGTGGGACAATCATTGCTCCACATCGGTGTTGCTACGGGTTCTCTACCGACTACTGGCTTACCCTTACCCATGTTTAGTTATGGTGGTAATTCTATGATTGCCAGCTTAATAGCTGCTGGGTTGTTGATTCGGGTTGCACGTGAGAGTAGTGAAGCTGAGGTAGTACCGTTGCGAAAACCTCAGCTTGAAAATGGGCGCAGACGCCGAGCTTTTCATAAAACCAGGAATTAGCAAAAGCTACGATAGACAAAGTTTTGCGCTCTTTGCAGGAATTAAATAGATTATGGAAGACTTAAAGTCTGCAACTTTCATATATCTCTGCTTTTCACATCGCCCAAAAAGTTATCTCTGAGGTAAGGGAGTCTTAAATGGGCTATTGCTAGGTGGCAGAGTAGGTGGAATTGGGTTAATGCCAGGTATAGGAGTAGGCTCTACTTTTTTGAGGACTGTGATTGCAAATCCTCTTTGCTGGGGTTGTTGCTTACCAGATATATCATTGACTAGCAGTCCGATTTGAGGGGGGAAGGCTTGATTTACTGGAAACTTGGTTGAACCAACTGCTGAAACGTCATTGCCGTATGGTAGAAGTTTAACCTGAATATTTTCTCCCTCTACTCTCCAACTTAGAATAGCAGATGTTCCTTCATTGAGAACCAAATTTGGTTGTTCGCTACCGTTAATTTTGAAATAGACAATCTTAAATGGTTTGGGTAATATTGGAATTTTTGATTCAGCTTTTTTAGAACTAATTTTGTCACTTCCATTATTAGAAGCAGCTTTGATTTCAAATGCAAAACTTCCTACTTTATTTGCTAGTAAAGGAATATTTTTACATTGCAGTTGTTGATTTTGTTGTATACATAGTTTTTTAAATTTAGGATCTGTAATATTGCCTTGATTAAATTTGTAAGTAACTGGTTCACCATAAGATGTACCATCATCTGCATTGCCAACAACCTGTAGTTGTGACAGTAATAATGGACGTGCAATTGTCCAACTAAAAAGAATATTTTCACCTTTTGTGTACTGGGGCTTATCTAGCTGAAAATTAACTACTGATGCAATTGGTTTTTCTGCAATTTCTACCTGGGTAGTTTGCGCTACTACTTGGTTATTTCGGGAAAATATTTGGATGCCATTGCGATAAAAGGCTTGTAATTCAAAAGTGTAATTACCTTTTGTTTTCACTCCAGTTTTGACGTTGCTACAAATTAACTCTTGTTTATCTTGTACCTGACAAGGAGGGATTTCATTAGCACTTCCTTTACCCAGTGTTTCAGGAATGCCATTGCTAAAGTCATAAGTAATAGGCTGAATAGGTTGGAAACCTTTAGCCGTCAAAACTAACTTTTTTAACTGTTTATATTGATGAATTTCCCAGTTTAAAGCTACCTCATCACCTTCAGTAATTTGAGAGTCATTTGCACTAAAATTTTCTAATCTCAAAGGATCGGGGTTTAAAATTCGCCAAATGATAAATCCTATCCCTCCCAATAACCCCAAAATTACCAAAATTAACAGAAGAAATTGCCACCAAGGACGGGGTTTCCATACCAAAGTTCCTTGAGGCAGTGTGTTCGGTAGGGGTAAATTTTGTTGGTCTTTGATATCGAGTTGAAAGTTGATCGCTAGCCCTGCACCAAACCACGGTCGTCGCCACCAAGGTTTGGGTTTGACTGTCAAATTAGCCAAAGCGCTTCTATTAGGTAATAATCTGACTTCAGTAGGATCGAATTTGTAAGTATATAGTTCTTCTTCGTCTCGACTTTTTAAGTTTAATATCAGTTCGCGGACAATATTGCCCTGGTTAGCTAGTGATAAGTCGTACTTGCCAAGACTACGGCTAACTTGTCCCAAGATGGTATGAAGTTGTATATCTAAGCGATAATTTGTCGGAATTTGGATATACACCAAATCCAGTAGTACTAAATCTGGAGAGTTTTCTGAATACAAGCGGATTGTCGGCGAATAGCTTCCCGCAAGAGTATCCCCAGGTGGGTGAAATTTCAACAATATTTGACCTTGAGTACCAGGATTGAGTTCTATTGCAGTCACGTCAGACACTAATCCTGGCCCCTCAAATCCAGTTGCAGGATAATTAATTGTGAACCAGTCATCGTCTAAATCTGGACAACTCAAGCGGAATCTGTCTACGAGATAAGAGCGATTGTCTACTATGACCTCCACTTGCAGAGGCTCACTAGGATTGAAAATTAACGGTTTGTTGGGGTTGGTGTTAGGTCTAATGGAAAATGTCGGGTCGTTCACCCGAATTGCAGTCTGTTCTTTTAGCAGAACCTTAATTTGGTTTGCGAAAGTTATGGGAGTATCTTGTGGATAATGTAGAGGAGAATCTACGACTAGTGTATAGTCATAGGTTCCTGGGAGAGCATTTGCGGCAATTTGAAACTCAAATCTCACTTCGTCACTATTTTGCCCTGGAGCTAATGCTAAACTTTCTCTGGGAGAACTAGACCAGCCGGTTAAATTTTGAAATACTTCATCAAAAACAAAATATAAGTCAATAACCGCACTTTGATTTCCCTGATTGATTACAACAATATAGAGTTCAATCGTATCTCCTGGCATCCCAAATTGAATTCCAGGTGGGTTGATAATAACTTGCAGTGGATTAAATTTAGCTTGCATGTCATTGATTCCCTTATTTGATGCGGTGTAATTTGACCTGAAAATCTTCACCACCACTCACAATCATGGTTCCTTGATTAGTTTTCAAGTCGATACTATTGATTTTTTTAGAGCTTTGGTAAATTGTTTTACCTTCTGCTGCTCTTGCTTTGTCAAGCTTATGTTCGGGAGTTAAATACCAAACTACGACTCGTCCATCATCGCCACCACTTACTAAGAGACTACCATCGTCACTAAATGCTAGAGTCCGCACAGATGTTTTTGATGCTGACCAACGGTCTAGTTGCGTACAATTAAGCTCATTTACTTTTTCTAGCGGATTCGGATTTTTGATAGTTTGACACTGATTTAAATCCCAAATGGTAATAAATCCCGCAGAATCAGAAGTTGCGAGGATTTTTCCTGTTGAGTCAGGAACAAAAGCTAATCCCCAAATAAAGTCTTCAGGCCCAACTAATGGGTCTAGTTTTTCTAGATTTTGTACTGATAAACTTGGCGATTGTTTATCAGATTGAGTTTGATTCCATTGCCACAATATAAAACGCTTAAAGTTTCCAGCAATTACTAGAGTTTTTGCATCTGGGCTGAGATTTAATGCCCGGACTTGGAAACCTGAGAGTTTCAATCTACTTTGTATGTCAATAACTTGCGGTTCTGGCAGAAAATCGCTGTTAGGTGCTGGTCTTGACCATAGTCTCACTTTACCGCTGCCATACCCACTGAATAAGTTAAGTGAGTTTGAGGTGAAAGCTAGGTCAAAAACGCGATCGCCTTTTGCTTTAGGATCTTTAAGGTCTTGAAGTTGGCTAATCTTTGTACCTGAAGGAACATCTCTGAGTTCAATTACACCATTATCTAAACCAACAGCAACACGATTATTTTGTAATGGCATGAAGCGCAAGACTTCTACAGCATCATCGGTAATGGTCATCAACCCTTTGGGCTGTTGTGCTTGCTCGCAAGCAAGGGGCTGCCCAGCGTATCTTACAGTATCATCAGGGTCTAAACTATCAGCACCAATTCTCCAAAATCTTAAGGTGCAATCATCTGAGCCACTGACCACAGATAAACCAATGCCACTAAAACGCACTGAGTTGACAGAACGGGTATGCATTACACCTCTTGGTTGCAGGATTAATGCTAGGAGTGCGGCTAATAGTGCGATCGCAGCCAATTGTAGCCATAAAGGTATAATTGGCAAAGTCTCTACTTCTAATGTCTGCGTGGCTGGGTCTGTACTTCCTAAACGTTGGTCGGATAATTCCGATTTAGCCTCTAGCAACAAAGTTTTACCGATTCCCACCCAAGGGCGTTTTGTTTTAACATCGAGGATGACTTTACTTGTCTCTCCTAGATGAAGATTGGCAGTTTCAGGAAGCTTTTTAAAACTACATTTTCGCCAGTCTCTACCCTGCACCTGCACATTAATTTCCTGGTTGAGATTGCTAGCGTTTTTAAATAGTAATTCAAAGGAAGCAGTATCAGATTTCCAGTCAGGCAACCATGCCGATTTATTGGGGATTTTCAGGTGTTTTTCGGTGGTAGTAAAGTCTATAAAACCCACTGGCAAAACTTCAATGTTGCCTTCAGCATTAGTTGGATAACCATTATTGCTAACAGCTTCAATAGTAAAAGGATAATTTTGACTGGGCGCTTGCACTACAGAAGGAGGTTGGCATTGGAATGTAGCTTCTGCTAAACCACCTGGATCTAAGGGTAATCGGCGTTCTGCACTGCCAGCTAGCCAAGACGGATCGACGCCTGTAAAACGTAGCATTACCTCAGTTGGTTGCTGCCCCAAGTTCCGCACCCGTACTGGTATATCGACAGAATTGCGGGGATAAACTTGGAACTCTCGTACAGGCAACTCTACACTTAAGTGTGTTGGTCTGTTGTCTCGCTCGATTTTCAGGCGTAGCACAAGTCTGGACTGTTGTGCTAATTGCGGTGAGAAAATATTTACCATCAGGTTGACAGTACCAACAAATCCCGGTATGGGTGTATTGAATACGAAAACTTGGAAGATGGTACTACTGCCTGGTGGCTTGGCTGCCGCTACCTCTGGTTCGAGTCTATACCAACGATATCCTGTGTTGCGGATTTCTCCGGCTGCGGTAATTTCTATTTGAAAATTGACGAAGCGATCGCTGTCATTATTGACAGTTACCTCAAATGATACAGGAGTATCACCTGGACGAAAGGTTAGGTTCTGAGTAGAAAGGCTGGCATTAATAACACTTTTTTCCATGCTATTACTTATAATATTTTTTTATATTCTGCATGACTAGCGCTATTAAAAAATTAATGTCTCGTGAAAACGTGACAATAGCTTTTTTCCTTTGATTATTGAAATTTATATACTATTAAATATTGTGTAATAAATTGGCCAATTTATAAAAGTCATTTTCAAAGGCGATCGCTAATAGAGATATGAGCTAAAAAGAATGTAGAGACATCGCACTGCTATGTCTCTACAAGGGTTCTGGATAACGCATATTTAGTTTTTAGATATGACTTTCTCAGCAACGCCTGAACTCAGACTAAAATCGCTGCCCAATTCCCAGATGCACTTTGCTTTCTCCCTGGTCGTTAATACCATAGTCAGCCCGAATTAAGCCTAGTGGTGAATTTAGTCGCACTCCCGCCCCATAACCAAAACCATAACCTGGTTTATCTCGTACACCCGCCGGATCTCCTAATACAGTATCACCAGAACCTAAATCTGAGGCGAAGTCGGCAAACAATACACCACCTACGATTGGTAAAACGGGAAAACGGTATTCTGCCGAAGCCAACACATAACTGCGCCCACTGCCAACTTCTCCAGAATCGTAACCGCGCACTGAGTTGGAACCACCCAAGTTAAAGCTTTCGTAGGGCGGTAAATTCCCAAGGACGGTACCGGCTTGGACATTCACCGCAAAGACTTGTGGCTGTTTGCTGTTAAATAACTGCACTGGTAAATATTGGCTGTAATTGGCTTTGAGGCGATTGAGGGAAATATTACCTTCGCCGATGGGTATAGATTGTTCTGTACTCAGACTCAAAACGGAACCTTGAGTTGGATTGATGGGATTATCCCGTTGGTCTTTGGTGGCGGTGAAGGATACGGTAGTTAGGTCGTCAATACCAGTTCCACTCGCAGAGAGGGGATTGCCTTGAGCGTCAGTTGGGGTAATATTACCTTGGCGATCGCGAATACTAGTTCGGGTATAGTTTAATCCTAATGAGGTATTCCAATCGTCAATTGGTCGCTGCAAGCTGACACCACCGCCAATTTGACCTTCTCGCACTTTATCGCCGTTAGCTAGCTTAATCTTGTCATCAAAGGTTTCCGAAAGTTCCTGACTACGAAAACCATTTACAGTGTAGCCGAAGCGATCGGGGTTAGTTGTCCGATAGGGGCTAGTAAATTTGGTATTAAACTGCAAGTCTCGGCTACTTACCCCAACATTCACGCCTAAAGTATCATTCACACCGCCGACATTCTGATCTTGATAGCTGATTGTACCTACCAATCCCTGATCGGCATTGTAACTACCACCCAAGTTAACACCACGCGCCCCAGTTTCTTTGAGTTGGTAGACTAAATCGAGTTTTGTCGCATCTCCTTCTAAGGCAACATTCACACTCTCAAATAAACCAGTACGATATAGCTGTTGAATGTCTTGTTTAACGACATTTTCTTGGAAAATTTGACCTGATTTCAACTTGAGTTGTTGTTGTAAGAAATCTGCTTTGGTGCGTCCTACAACGGGATTACCCTTGCTATCAACGGTTTTACCCTCATCGTTGACAAAGCGAAACTTGATATCACTTACCAAGCCTTCAGCGACATTCACAGTGAGAATGCCTTGAGAACTGGGTTTAATTGATAGCACCCGCGCCAAGTTATAACCATTGTCGGCGTACCACTTGTTAATTTGTGCTACTGCTTGTTGCAGTCCACTAGGACTAATGGTGGTTCCAATCTGAGATTGCAAACTTTGTTGGGCGACTTGATAGGTAAGTACTTTAGCACCAGATAATTGCAGCGATCGCACTATCACCGGTTGAACTTGGTATACTACATTCAATCCAGCCTGTGTGCTAAAGCTATTCACACTGACACTACTAAATAAACCTGTATTTAAAATTGCTGTTACATCTTTTTGTAGCTGGCTTTGACTGGTTTCTCCACCAGCCTGGGTTTTAATTACCTGGCGAATGATTTGCTGTAATTCTTGATTGGCTCCCACCACCTGTACATCTGTAGCTCTGACTACCAAATTGCTTTCAGTAGCAGGAGTTTTGGGGGATGAAGGGGAAAAAGAGGGAGTGGGAGGAAGTATTACTGATGAATTTCCCTTGTCTGCTGATTTTAAGACTACTGGGGAATTTTTGTTTGCACCTGTTTGCACGGTGACGGGATTTTGGGAAAATTGTTGTGCAACTATAGTTTCTGGGGAAGCAATTGTCTCTACCCGTGCGAGAGTGTCTTCAATTATCGGCACTACCAAATTACCAGCTTTTGCAGTTGGAGTAACGGTTTTAGCAGGTGCAGCCGTTGCTTGCTGAGTAACATTCCCAGCAGCTAAAGTAGCTAAAGTAAAAATAGCAGTAGTAGAAACTCGCATAAATATTTAACCTAATTAACTGGGAGTTAGTTGTAGAGACGCTAGCGAATAGGGATAATACTAACTTCCAGCTTCTTCGTCGATTTCCCTATTTATACCTCTTACCCAAACAGACAGTTAATTTTGATATTTTGTTTCTTATGAGTAATCTATCTCGGTCATCTCTAGCTTCTAACTCCCAATCTGCAACTTCTCCTTTGCGGTTACTTGTATTAAGTAATGGTCATGGGGAAGACATGATTGCAGTTCGTATTTTGCAAGAACTCCAACGACAACCAAACCCACCAGAGGTATTTGCTTTGCCTCTGGTAGGTGAAGGACGTGCTTATGAACAGTTGGATATCCCCTTTATCGGTTCAGTCCTGAATATGCCTTCTGGCGGCTTTATTTATATGGATGGCCACCAATTAGCACGGGATGTACGCGGTGGTTTATTGCAACTTACCCTCAGCCAAATTAAAGCTATCCGCCGTTGGGTAAGTTCTCAAAAAAAATTAGGTAATAGAAGAGCGATTTTAGCAGTGGGAGATATTGTGCCGCTGTTGTTTGCAACATTCAGTGGCGCTAATTATGCTTTTGTCGGTACAGCAAAATCTGAATATTATGTGCGAGATGAAGCTGGATTATTACCACGGAAATCTAAAGACGCACGTTGGGAAAACTTTTCTGGTTCAGTTTACCATCCTTGGGAACGTTGGTTAATGAGTCGTCGCCGTTGTAAGGCTGTGTTCCTGAGAGATGCGCTGACGACGGAAACATTAAAACAATGGCCAATTCCAGCTTTTTATTTGGGTAATCCTATGATGGATGGTCTAGAACCAACGTTTTCACGCCAACAATTTTATAGTCAGAATATCCAACAGCAAGAGACAGTTAGACCTTTTGTAGTGACTCTTCTTCCTGGTTCTCGTTCGCCAGAAGCATACACCAACTGGGAAACAATTATGATTGCCGTATCTGCATTGATGGTAAGTTTTCAACAGCGAGATTCAATCTTTTATACTTCTAACACAGTAGTGTTTTTAGGTGCGATCGCTCCTGGTTTAGACTCTAATATTTTATCCAAAAGTGTGCAATCCCAAGGCTGGCGCGCTGAATCAGCATCTCCTATCCAACTTCGCGATCCAAATGTCTTGACATTTAAACAGAGAAATGCTTATCTACTATTGACACAACAAGCCTATAATGATTGCTTGCATTTGGGAGATATAGCGATCGCAATGGCAGGTACAGCCACAGAACAGTTTATCGGTTTAGGCAAACCTGCGATCGCGATTCCCGGTAATGGGCCACAATATAACTCTGGCTTTGCTGAATCTCAAAGTCGTCTTCTGGGATCATCTTTGATTTTAATTGAGCAACCGGCAGAAGTAGCGAAGGTTGTACAATCCCTATTTAAAAACCCTGATAATTTGCAAATTATTGCTGAAAATGGTGGGCGACGTATGGGCAAACCGGGAGCAGCACTACGTATTGCTAATTGCTTGCGGGAAAAATTGGGATAATGGGGCAGTGGGTATGGGGCATTATGGCAGGTTATTCTCCTTGTCCCCTTGTCCCCTCATCTCCCTTGTCCCTAATCCCTCACGCCACCAAGCCCGAACGTAAGGCCCTCACAGCAGCTTGGGTACGGTCATCAGCACATAGTTTATTTAGAATATTACGAACATGGGTTTTTACAGTACCAACTGTAATGTAGAGTTTCTCGGCAATTTGCCCATTGCTACATCCAGCTACAATCAACTCTAGGATTTCCAGTTCCCGTTGAGTCAGAGGGTATGTTTCCAAAACTTGCTCGTATTCTGATGCCAACGCCTCAATTTTTACAGTCTTCGGCTTGTCAGAACCTTGACTTTCTCCAGGAATACCTTGGCGCATCTTCCGCAATACCACGTTGGCAATTGCCGGATCGATCCAAGAGTTACCGCCGTGAGTTGCTTGAATTGCCTCAGTTAATTTACTGATGCTGGTTTCTTTCATATAATAAGAATCAGCGCCAGCTGCGAAGGCTGCAAGTACAGCATCCTCTGTATGATCCATTGTCAAGATGAGAATCTTTGTAGTAGATTGCCCATTTTCAGCCTGGGAGCGTTTGAATTTGCGAGTGAGTTCGATGCCATCCATATCAGGCAAGCCGATATCTACTACCGCTACATCTGGCTTTGCCGTTTCTAAAAGTTTTAATCCTTGGGTAGCATTTGCCGCTTCCCCAATTACTTTCAATGCACTATGAGACTGTAATGCTGCTCGTAGCCCCATTCGCGTTAAGTCATGATCTTCAATTAAAATAATACTAATTTCATTCATCGCTACACTCACTCTTGCGCTGTTTGCATCTTTCAAAGTCTTGCCTTTTGTAACTACTATCTATTATTTTCCCAAACTCAAGATAGATGATATTTCACCCTGTCTGCATCCACCGATAGAAATAACAAATACTCAAAAATTTTATATTTAGATAGAGGACAAATCTAGCTGGAGATATATAGATACTTACACAAAAAGTATGAAATATTGAAACGAATGCTAAATTGCTCCTCTTTGCCGATCGTTCAGCTTCGAGTTGCCATGTTCCATTGGTTAATTAGGATTATTTTGGATCAAACTTTAAAAAAAGCTTACGAAAATGAAAAAATTACAGCGGGTGAAAGTTGCTTTACGAGAAAGTGAACGATGGTTGCGAGCGATTTTTAATCAAACCTTTGGATTCATCCGATTGATAGAGCCAATAGAAATCCTCATAGAAGGGAATCAGGCAGCGTTAAAATTTGGTGGAATCACCAACAGCAAAGTAATTCGTAATTCTTGGTGACTAACTTGTTCATCTGACTTTTCACAGGATATAATAGCAGCCTTCTGTGCTAACCTTTCCCCTTTATAGGTTTTGGATTTTTGCCTTTTGTCGGGAACCTTGCTTCGGTATTAAGTTTTGGTAATTTTGCGAACATCTATAAGTTCGATATAACCGGGAAAATACTAATACAGATGTGGCGATCGCTAAGAAAATTGTCGAAATTTTAGGAGCTAGGATTACTTCAGATTCAAAAATAGCTGTAGATATTACTTTTTTATTTACCTGGTCTAACTAACCTGATAGATAAAACTGTTCAAGCTTATGGTACACGATAATGAGATGTAACTCTCACCAATGACTGAGGACGGTGGCTTGCTCACTCATCTACAATTGTTTTAACCTTGGTAAAGTATTTTATTTTACTTTATATCAGCGGTGTCTGCTTGTTAATTACTAATTTTTTGTAGGACATTGGTCATTTGCTAGGAGTTTAGTTACCATCTGGTAAATTAACCAGATTGAAGATACAACAGACTCCATTCAACCCAAGGAAAGACCCGAAAGAGCGATCGACATACTACTAATGGAGGATAACGAAGTTGATGTGATGAATGTCAAGCAGGTATTAAAGTGGATCTTATGCAAAATATCTTAATTAATCAAATTACAGGTTTTAGATATCCGAAAATCTTATATTCTTTAGTTGGATAATCTGAAAAAGAGAAATGTTATACATCAACCTATGTTTGGCGGCGAAAATAAAAACCGATGGAAGAGACGCTGAAAATTTTGGTTGTAGACGATGACGAAGTAGATCGGCTAGCAATCTGTTCTGCTCTGACTACAGCAGGTGTTCAGATGCAACTGTCTGAAGTAGGCAATGGTAATGATGCGTTCTCTGTCTTAAGCATTACTGCTTACGATTGTGTTTTCCTAGACTACTCCTTGCCAGATCGGGATGCACTAACTTTGATTCAACAGCTACGTTCTTCAGAAATTAAAGTTCCTTTAGTAGTCCTAACTGGTCAAGGAGATGAACAAATTACTCTCCAATTATTGAAAGCTGGTGCTACAGACTATCTCTCTAAGTCTAGAATATCTCCAGAAACTTTGTCGCAGGTTTTGCGGAATGTGATTCGGATTTATCGGGCGGAAATGCAGGTAGATTTGGCAAATCAGCAACTCAGAGAAACTCATGAACAACTCATTTGTCAGAACCAAGAATTGGAGAGACAACAACAACAGATTCAAATGCAAAACTTCAAGCTATTGGAGGCATCACGTCTAAAATCACTTTTTTTGGCAACTATATCTCACGAACTTAGAACGCCGATGAATGCGATTATTGGTTTTTCGCAAATACTGCTGCGTCCTAAATTCGGTCAGCTAACGCACCAGCAAGCAGATATGGTTGAGCGCATTTTGAATAATGGGAAGCATTTACTAATGCTACTCAATGAAGTTCTCGACTTTTCCAAGCTGGAGGGAGGAGGATTAGATTTAAAGGCAGAAAGATTTGATATATCAAAGGTAATCAATCTTGTTGTCAGTGAAATGCGTTCCCTCGCTGATGCTAAAAATCTTTCATTGTTAGTACAAACCGATTTGCAAAATCCTTTGGTATTTAACGATCCGGTTCGTGTCAAACAGATTTTGATTAACCTGCTTTCCAATGCCATTAAATTCACAGAATCTGGTGAAATTTGGGTTGCGGTTAAGGAACTCCCTGCAAATCGAGTAGTAATTATCGTTCAAGATACAGGTATAGGCATAGCCCCCAGAGATTTTAAGCATATTTTTGAAGCATTTCGGCAAGTCGATCAAACTATCACTCGCAAATATCCGGGTACAGGTCTGGGTTTGGCCATTATAGATTCGCTAGTGCGAATGATGGGCGGTAAAATATTTCTGGAGAGTAAATTGGGGATGGGTTCAATGTTTAAAATTGAATTGCCACGTCAAATTACATTACCGACTCTAGCAGCCCATGCTCCAGCTTCACAGTTAGATAACAATAACGACGATTTTTTTTGCCCTGCTAAAAATCCTCATCAGTCATCTTCTCAAGCCAGGTAAGCACCAATAGAATATCCTAAATTTAAAAATTACTTCCAAAAAAACTGATAAAAATTTATAAATCATGTCTGTAGTTGAAAATAATAAAATTTATCGGATCTTAGCAGTTGACGACACTCAAGATAATCTCATTTTGGTTCAAGCAATTTTAGAGAGTGAGGGGTATGAAATTGATTTGGCTTCAGATGGAATCAAGGCTTTACGGAAAATTGAGCAATCTCCACCCGATCTGGTTCTGTTAGATGTAATGATGCCAGGGATAGATGGCTATGAAGTCACACGTCGGATTCGGAATAACCCTGCAATTTCTTATATTCCAATTCTGTTGATTACTGCCTTTCATCAATCCAGCGTTGTCGAAGGTTTGGACGCTGGTGCTGATGATTTTATTCGTAAACCATTTGATACTGATGAACTACTGGCAAGAGTCCGATCGCTATTACGTCTCAAGCACAGTCTGGACGAACAACAAAAAATGGCCCGCCAACGGGAAGACTTTGTTTCCCGTCTGACTCATGACTTGCGAACTCCTCTAGTAGCCGCCGATCGCATGTTGAATTTGTTTGAAATGGAAACATTCTGCAAAATTTCGCCGGAAATGAAACAAGCGATCGCAGTAATGATTCGCAGTAACCAAAATTTGATGGAAATGGTGAACACGCTCTTAGAAGTCTATCGCTTCGAGGCGGGTAAAAAAACGTTGAATTGGGAGGAATGCGATTTATGTGAGATAGCTCAAGAAGTAGTCAGCGAACTAAGTCCTCTAACTAATGAAAAAGGCTTGACTCTGGAAATTAATACCCGTGAATTAGATCCACTGAGTCAAAACGCTGCTGTTATTATGGGCGATCGTTTAGAATTACGGCGAGTGTTAAACAACCTGATTGCAAATGCCATCAAATTTACAGATACGGGAGGCATAACAATCCGTATTTATGAAACATCATCTCATCCAGGAGATCCAGATTCGGTAATAATTGAGGTACAAGATACAGGATATGGGATTGCGCCAGAAGATCGGGCAACAATTTTCGAGCGATTTCGCCAAGGCAGAAATAAACGCTCAGGTAGTGGCTTAGGACTACATCTATCCCATCGCATTATAGAAGGGCACGCAGGAACTATCCAGGTAACTTCTGAACTAGGAAAAGGTAGTTTATTTACCGTGAAACTACCTAAAAACACTTAAGTTATTTTCCTTGACCACAAATTATTTTGCGAATATCTTCCAAGAAATTACATTTAATTTTTGATGTGTTTTTATGCCCCTAATAAAACTTAAATTAGCTTAAATTATATGGATTAATACAGCAGCATTTGAAGGTTGATCCAATCTAGAATACTGCCAGATAACTTGTCTCTTCCAATATTTGTATACTCCCAATGGCAGATGTATCTATCGACTAAAATAACTAAATCTACTTTTGTATCATTCTATAGATAGTAGAAATAACTATTTTACAAAGTTATTATTCAACTTAATTAATGCCTGAAAAACGTGTATGCACCCTGGAATCATAACCCAGGGTCTTTTTTATAAAAACTTAGATAATCTTCATATTTTCATCATTGACTACTGTCTATCCCCACCTCAACTCTTACTAAAGTGGAGATGGACAGCGCTTAAAAAGGATTATAGAGTAAACTAAAGTACAGACCGTTTTCTTGTAATGTTCTCTCATTTGAGTTAACAGATACCAAAGGAATACCCCAATCAAGACGAACGGTGAAGCGATCGCCCTGTGCCCAACGCAACCCCAGACCAACAGCAGCTAAAGTATTATGGTCGGGATTATCTTTACCAGAAGTATTCCAGCCAACACCAAAATCCACAAAGGGGATAACCTGTAAGATGCTATTTATCTGCGGTAAGCGCAGAATTGGTACTTGAACTTCCGCAGAAACAAAAGTGCCATTATCCGTCAGCAGGTAATCTTGACGATAGCCGCGAATGCTATCCTGCCCACCGATGCCAAATTGCTCTATCGGTAGAAGTTTTGTAGATGCTAGTTGCGTATTTAAACGTAATAACAATAAAGTTTCAGGAGCTAAAAGGCGCGCCCACTGCGCTTGCCCTTGCCAAGCAAAAAAACGGCTATCGGGAGCATCTTGATTAACTGTGGCATCCAACACATCTATGCCCAAACTGAATTGAGAGCGTAGGGCGATGACTTCACGACTGTTACGACTCGTCCATTCTTGAAAAAATCGCAACGCCGATACCCTAGTGCGTCCCTCATCATCAGCACCAGGTGAAAGTTCAGAGGCGGGAACCCCTTCTCTCTGTAAAAAGGACGAGATATCACTTTCGCGTCGGGAAGCTGTTAACCCTAAAGCGAATTCTTGTGTAGGAGTTTGGATTATTGGCTGGCGGAATGTCAGTTCGTAGTAGCGAGAAGACGATTCGATATCTAGGAAGTCGAAAGGAGGCTCAATGACATTGCTCGACGTAGTACCATAGTTCAAGGTAACGGTTCCGTTGCGGGGATTAAGAGGCAATGTGTAACTAGCATCAAAGGAGTTGCTACCATCAGTATTGGTGTAGCCTACACTCAGACCATCCCCCAATCCAAGTAAGTTGGCTTCATTTAATCGTAACCCACGTCGAAAACTGCCAACGCTAGGCGATCGCCCATTATCAAGAACTATTTGGCCACTAAAGGTTTTTGCCTCACTGATTTTAATTTCCAAAAGACTCGTACCCGTCCGCGATCCTGCTGAGAGTTCAGCAGTCACGTTTTGAATCAAAGGATTAAGTTGCAGCAGTTGCAGGGCTTCTAATAGACGCTGGCGATTCAGAGGTGGTGATGTCGCGATTGCTAGTCGGCTACGGACATAATTCGGATTCAGCCGCCGAGTCCCAGTTACCTGAATATCTTCTAATTTACCTTCGACCACCTGAATTTTGAGAACACCAGATTGGATTGTTTGAGGTGGAATATAGGCACCAGAAGTAATGTAACCCTTTTTGACATATAGATCGGTGATTTTAGAACGTGCTTGATACACTTCAGTCAGTGAGATCGGTCGTTTGGTAAATTCAGCAGTGGCGAGGGCTAATTCTTGGGCACTGAAAACTGTGCTACCAACAACTTCAAAGCGTTCAACAACAATAGTTTGAGGAAAGTTACCAGGGAGTGGTGCATCAGGTGTGGGAGTTGGGGCAGAGGGTGGAAGTAGTTCTGCTGGTGGGGGGAGTGGCTGTGGCACTTCAGGTGAGGGAAGTGGTGAGGGTGTTGTGGGTGGTTGGATATCCTGTGGTGGTGGTGGTGGTGGAATTTGTTGTGATAGGGTGAAATCACTAGTTGGTAATTGTGTAGTATCAACAGCCTGAGCTTTCAGTGGACTTAAAGATGTACTGCTAAGTAATAGAAGCATACTCAGCGGTAAGCAGGACACTATAAGATTCTGAGGGTATTTATCAATCATCGCACTGGACTATTTTTTGTCAGTAACTATGGGATTATACGGGGACTGCTTCAGATGTGAATCTTACTTCATCTTTTGTCGCTAAAGTTGATATCTTGAGCAAATCTCAATTTAAAAGCTAAATCATCTGGTGATTGCAGATTTAAAAGTATTAATGAGATATCTGGTGAAATTAAATTAATTATGCGTTGCCCGAAATCCTTGGTAGGCAAAATTTATGTAGTCAAAGGCTTCCCGTACCACTAGGTGGGAGCAAGCTATGCGCGTAGCATCTCCGTGCTTCTTTTGCAGTTTAAATCTGATAAGTATCTAAGCATAAATAAATTTATTGTTTGTAGTAAGGACTTTAGTCCTGATAATCCTTGCTCTGAGCGATAAATCGCTCACTACAAACTAGGAGTTTATTTTATATTTAATTATGTCTACCTACTTACCAAATTTCTGATTTAGTATGGTGCAATCAGTGTAGGTCTTTCTGTTGTGCGTCTCTGAAAGACAAGCCTACACCGCTCATTGCAACCTCCTACCTGCTACCTTCTTCACTGCATACCGCTTTGCTGAAACATTCCCATCAATTTACGTTTACGAGCGTGGGTTTGCATCAAGTTTTCCCGATAGCTTAACCAGTCAGCTTTCTTTCCAGATGCCAAGTAGGCATTACGCGCCTTTTTCAACCATTCAACCGCGTAATAATAGTATTCGGCTTTACCTGCATCCATAATCTTTTCAGCACGGCGACGAGCATTAGCAATCACCCAACCAGGATTATGAGGGATAGCAGCATCCATGACTCGGTGAATTAACTCTGAACGATCGGAACTTAGTTCACTAGCGATCGCAATTGCATCATCAATTAGCCCCTCATGCAAGAATATATCTACCTTGGCTGATTCTGTTCCCCAACCACTATAAGTACGGACAATTCTCAGCAGGTCTGTTTTGACACTCTCCCAGTTTTCCCCAGCCAATTCTGCCATCCTTTGGTAATCCACAAAGGAGGGCTTCATTTGAAAAGCTGCCTTGATTGCTAATAAAGCCGCTTCACTATTACCCAACTCACTAGCTAAATCACTTGTCCAAATTCCCAATTCATACTGACAATTACCTGGTAAATTTAATCCACTCTGGGCTATATCTAATGCTTGCTGTAATGCTCCCTGAACGCTGAGTGTTTTCGCCAGGGCAAAGGCTTCTTCCATTGAGTTCATCTGGGTTTGAGCAGCATCAATTGCTTCTTCCACCCTGCCTAAACGCCCCAACATTGTCAGATATTGCTGAGTTTGCCCTTCCGCTTCTGCTAAATACAGGTATTCTTGATAACGTTCTTGACGTTCGAGAATTTTCAGGCGAATTAATGCCAAATCATCAGCATAATCTGGTACGTCTTCTTCCCAAGCTCCCCTTTCAGTAATATTGCCTTGGAGAACTTGTACCAGCGGCGGATAGTCCCAACCTTGGCGTAAAGCCTCCATAACTAGACCAAAATCAGCATTCCACTCATCTTGCCAAGCTTCCAAATTTATTTGAATATCAACTTTTTCTTCTGGAGTAAGTTCGGCAATCAGAACTGCTTCACACCAAGCATTATTTAATTCCCCGACAACTTCATCATTTTCAGCCCCGTATTCGGCAACATCATCCCAATTTTCCGCACAGGTAGAGGTAATCGCTTCTAAAATAGCGATCGCATTTTCACCTTCTCCCCGTTCGCTAAAATCTACCGCAGTTTGCACTACACTCAGCAAATCTTCGCCAATCGGGTCTTCTTCGTATCCCTCCTCAAAGTAGCGCACGGTATCCTTGAGAATCTGCCGTACTTGCCGCCGAAACGGAGCGGGATCGAGAGTACTGCGGCGCAAGGATTTTATGGTTGTTTGGTTGTCAGCAGGATTCGTCATCCAACTTACATGACGGTCAATTGCCTCAATTAGGGGGGGGTATTCTGCTACCAACTCTTGCAGCAGCCTTTGGGTTTCGATATAATTCAGGCGATTTAGTAGTTCCTCTAAGGTAGGGCGCTGCTCAATATTTTCGGAGTTACGCGCACAAACGAGCATCGTCGCGACAATGTGTTTGCACCACCCTTCATAGTCGTAGGCACAGGTGCATTTTACTGAGGTTAACCCACTGCTATCGAAATTCAGGTTGACATGATAAGGTCTAGCTTGAGTGCCTGTAACCTCTGCCTGAACCAGATGACCGCGTTGGATAACGGCATTGACAGCACCAGCGTTATAATATGCCTCGCCCCGCTGGAAAGATTTGGCGTTGGCATGACGGCGGATAGTAAATTCACTAATTTGGGGAATAGACATCGAGCGATCGCCTGCGTAAATCTTCTGGATCAATCCTAAATCCAGCTTAGTGTTACGCTAACGCGCTGTAAAGGAGAAAGGTGTGGAGATTCTGAATGAGACTGCAATTTCTATTCATTAACTAGCTCAGAACTGGGAATCAGCTTCATTACCCTGCAAATACTCACTTAATTTCTTGTCGCTTTTCTGGGAAAACCAACCCATATAATGAAAATATCCATATTTTCGCCAGAAGTGAGTGAATCATAATTTTAGTTAGCAATACCCAAACCTGAAATCAGTGAACAGTCAACAGTAAACAGTCAGGGTAATGTAAGGTAAGGGATTTAGAGTTCAGCGATAAAACTGATAACTGATAACTGTTAAAAGGGTTGCGCTGATTGTCGGTCAAGTTGAGAATAAATAGGCGAAGCAGACGGGGAAACTAACGTGAGTCAAGGATATGATTACGATTTAGTAATTATCGGCGCTGGTGTAGGCGGACATGGCGCAGCCTTACACGCCGTAAGTTGTGGTTTGAAAACAGCAATTATTGAAGCTGCTGATATGGGAGGAACCTGTGTTAATCGGGGCTGTATTCCTTCTAAAGCACTGCTGGCAGCATCTGGACGCGTGCGGGAGTTACGCAATGCCCACCACCTCAAGTCACTAGGAATTCAAATTGGTAGCGTAGAATTCGATCGCCAAGCGATCGCTAATCATGCTAACGATCTCGTCTCGAAAATTCAAGGCGACTTAACCAACAGCCTCAAACGTCTAAAAGTCGATATTATCAACGGTTGGGGAAAAATCGCTGGGGCGCAAAAAGTCTCTGTTACCGGAGACGGTGGTGAAAAAACCATCACAGCCAAAGACATTATTCTTTCCCCTGGTTCAATTCCTTTTGTGCCTCCAGGGATTGAAGTAGACGGTAAAACTGTCTTTACCAGCGATCAAGGTGTCAAATTAGAGTCGTTACCAGACTGGGTGGCAATTATTGGTAGTGGTTATATCGGTTTAGAATTTTCTGATATTTACTCAGCTTTGGGTTGTGAAATCACCTTGATTGAAGCCCTAGATCAGTTAATGCCAGGATTTGACCGCGATATTGCCAAACTTGCCGAACGGGTGCTAATTACTCCCCGCGATATTGAAACGAAAGTCGGGATATACGCCAAAAAAGTTATCCCCGGTTCACCTGTGGTGATTGAGTTAGCAGATTTCAAAACCAAAGAAGATGTAGATGTCATCGAAGTAGATGCCTGCTTGGTGGCTACGGGACGCATTCCAGCGACCAAAAATCTTGGTTTAGAGTCTGTGGGTGTAGAACTCGATCGACGGAATTTTATTCCAGTAGACGATCGCATGGCAGTGCTATCAGCAGGTGAAGTCGTGCCGCATTTGTGGGCAATTGGCGACGCTAATGGGAAGATGATGTTAGCACATGCGGCTTCTGCTCAAGGCATCATCGCGGTAGAAAATATAGTTGGGAGGGAAAGAATAGTAGACTATCGCAGCATCCCAGCAGCGGCGTTTACCCACCCAGAGGTCAGCTATGTAGGCTTAACTGAAACAGCAGCTAAGGAGTTGGGACAAGCCGAAGGATTTGAAATCGCCACAAGTAGGAGTTACTTCAAAGGAAATTCCAAAGCGTTGGCAGAAAATGAAGCCGACGGTATTGCCAAGGTGATATATCGCAAAGACACCGGAGAAGTTCTAGGAGTCCATATTTTCGGACTACACGCCTCAGACTTAATTCATGAAGCGTCAGCTGCGATCGCCAACCGTCAATCTGTCCACAATCTTGCACATCTAGTTCACGCCCACCCGACACTTTCCGAAGTCCTAGACGAAGCTTATAAACGAGCCATTTAGTCATTTGTCCTCTGTCATTTGTCCTTTGCTAATAAACAAGGACAAATGACTAATGACAAATGACTAATGAACAATGACCAATGACTAATGACAAATTATGCAAATCCGTCGTCGTTCCCCTAACCCAGCTATTGATGTATCGATATTACGTTATCAGGCTATCGTGCCTGATGCAGCGCCAAACAACATTTTGGAGGAAATTGTCTGGCAGAAAGAAGTAGAATATGACCAAATGCGGGAAAAGGTTCCTTTACAGCAATTGCTTAAGCAGGTACTCACTGCACCGCCAACCCTTGATTTTGTTGCCGCTTTGCGCCAAGGGAAGACAAAGCCAGCATTGATTGCCGAAGTCAAAAAAGCTTCTCCCAGTAAAGGCGTTTTCCGAGAAGATTTTGACCCAGTAGCGATCGCCAAATCTTATCAGCAAGGTGGTGCTAGTTGTCTTTCTGTACTCACAGATACCAAGTTCTTTCAAGGTAGTTTTGATAACTTAGCCAAGATTCGCGCTGCGGTAGACTTGCCCTTACTATGTAAAGAGTTTGTCGTTTATGCTTACCAAATATACTTGGCGCGAGTTCAGGGTGCAGATGCTATTTTGTTGATTGCAGCTATCCTGAGCGATCAAGATTTGAAATACTTCCTCAAAATTGCTAACAACCTGAAAATGGCAACCTTGGTTGAAGTCCATAGTTTGGCAGAACTTGACCGTGTGTTAGCCTTAGATGGAGTCTCCTTGGTAGGAATCAATAATCGCAATTTGGAAGATTTCTCTGTCGATCTGCAAACTACTTGCCAACTTTTGGCTGCAAGAGGTAGACAATTGCAAGAGAAAAATATCCTTGTTGTCAGCGAGTCAGGACTACACAACCCAGAAGATTTGAGTTTGGTGCTGACAGCAGGTGCATCTGCTGTACTCATTGGAGAATCTTTGGTAAAACAACCAGATCCCGGTGCTGCGATCGCTCGTATATTACCGAGGAATTTTTGAAAGAAACACCCCAACTGCCCTAAAAGGCGCAGGGCAACTGCACATAATAGTTGAGCAATTGGGCACACTATGCGTATACACCCAGCACTTTGCTATCAAATATCATCAATATCTTTGCCAAATCTTCATTGCTAATCAAATCAAAGCCATAAGCAACTAGTTATTTATTATGTAACAATTTATTAACAAGAAACAAACTGTGACTAATACAAAATCCCAAATATGAAATCAAAAGTTAACTTCATGGAGCAAATTCCTCTACCTTCGCCTATTCACTACGAACTTATACTTCAACTCTTAGAAAGACAAACTATGTTAGCGGTCAATGATAACCCAGATTTACGGCATCAGGTGAATCAGCTAATTATTACTCTCCGTAAAGCTGCTGTACAGCAAAAGCGACTAGAAGAAATTTGCGAGTTTTCCTCTGTAACTATCGATCACCGTTGGTCAATCAACCATCATAATGGTAGCAAAGTTGTTGCCCCCGATTGAAGTTGATAACCTAAATATTTCAACCTCAAAATTGACATCTTTGTTAAGTTAGCTTCCCATCATCAGAAAGTGTCTTTGTTTATTCAAGTGGCAGTGTTAAAAAAACTACTGCATTTAGTTAACTCAAATGCGCGGTTTAGAGTGTAATTTCAAAGAATTTACATAGATTCTGCTGACAAAACTTTCTCTACTTTGCAAAAATATCTAGAAATAGTAGGTGAAGATTTTAAATCGACAGTCTCAATGCTCAGACTTTAATTAATATAAATCTTAATTTCTTGAGCTACTGTCCTCAAGTTATACATAATTATTTTTTCTATAACTACTAACTTATAGCATTTCCTAATAATATCAGGTACATTCATAGTCCCCTCTTTGCTTGCAGGGAGGGATTCAGGTTCTTACAACTCACTCAAGCGAGAATCGCTATGGCTTTCAAAAATTTATACAAAAATACTATTAATGCTGTAGATAAAAATTGTCATCTTTAGAAGATTTTAGTTCTGAGAAAGTTCATCTTGATTTAGACAAAACTGTATATAAGTTAAAATAAAATATTGATGAGATTCTCTCTCGAATTTGATGAAAGATGAAATACAACAGCATTGATGAACTCCTCAGAAATAATCAAGCTTGGGTTGCCGAAAAGCTAGCTCTAGAACCAACTTACTTTCAAGAATTATCTAATGGACAAACACCACCTTTTCTATACATTGGGTGTTCTGATAGTCGTCTGGCATTAACAAAGTTTACCCGTACTGAACCAGGAGAGTTATTTGTACATCGTAATATTGCCAATCAAGTTTCTCTAACGGATATAAACTTTTTAGCCGTTTTAGAGTACGCAATTTTACACCTGAAAGTGGAACACATTATCGTTTGTGGTCACTACGATTGCGGAGGAATTAAGGCAGCTTTAGAAGGGAGAACTATAGGAATTCTTGATAACTGGGTAAATCCGATTCGGGAACTGTATTTAGAGAAACAAGAAGAAATTGATGCCTTGCCAACAAGAGAAGAACGTCTGAATCGCTTGGCAGAAATCAATGTTGTGGCGCAAGTGAAAAATCTTTACCAAACTTCCATCATGCGTCAAGTACTCCATGAGCGAAAAGCGCCTATGGTTCATGGCTGGGTACTAGATATACGCACTGGCCTAATTAAAGATTTAAACGTTTCAACTGTGCAATGGCAATTGCACATCTGCCCCTTGCTTCTAGAATTTAGACTCTATGCCATGTTAAAAAATTAGACTTAATTCGGTATTTAAGCTGTTCCACATTTAAATTGCATAATTACGGCGGGCAAGATGCCCACCCCACATGAGTTATATAAATTTTAGATATGCAAACTAGATGTAGTTTAGCTTACCGCCACACAAAAGCTGACATTAAAGACTTGATAAATATTGTTTTTACAACTTTTTTTATTTAGATATCGGGTTTTCTTGGGTAGTATTTAGTATATTTCAAAAATTAAAGTAGTATTCTTAGAGATTTTTGTTTAATTAAAGTTACGAATACAAAGTAGTTAATTTCATGAAACTTTTTTTATAGAGGCAATTCATAAATTGCCTCTACAAGAATCAGTAACACAGATATTGGTACACTTAACCTACTTCTACAAAAATTATTTCTTAGCAATTATCCATATTGCATGAATAATTCCAGGAATGTAACCAAACAGCGTCAAAAGTATATTAATCCAAAAGTCTACACCAAAACCTACTTGTAAAAAAACTCCCAAAGGCGGTAGGAAAATGGCACACAGAATCCGAACTAAATCCATTTAAACCTCCTATTAATCTCAGAAAAGACAGCTTGTTGGCAAACTAATTTACCACTATTCAAGCATATTTGTACCTTTCAAAGATAACATCTCCTCTCTTAATCTAGATTGCGGTTAAGATACGGTAAACCGCACTCAAGATTAGCCACCGCTAATTTTGGCTTTGTAACCTAGCTTGGTCAAAATCTCGACAATTTTCTGTTTGTGTTCGCCCTGAATTTCAATTTCGTTGTCTTTAAGTGTCCCACCTGTGCCACACTGGGTTTTCAACTGCTTCACCAAATCTGCTAATGTTTCGGGTTTGGCTTGAAAACCGCTAACGACTGTGACGGTTTTGCCTTTGCGTCCTTTGCGGGAAGCTTGTACTTTCAGATTTTGTTGTTGTGGGGGTAGTTCTGGAATCGGTCTTTCTGTGGCTGCGGAGTTGTCATTGCCAAATTCGCGGTAGACAAAGCTTTTGTCAGAAGATTGAGACTTGGAAGAAGACATAAAATGAATGTTTAAGAAAAATTTCAAAGGCAGTGGAAACTTCTACGCAACCATTCTGCTAGGATACAATTTCTAGGCTAACATTACACATCCATACATCATAACCAAACTGACGTAATACTTGAACTAATTCAGGAAAATGGCTTATCTATATCTAGAATTAAACCTAATCTTACCTAAACCATCTCAAACTCTAATTGATGACTCTTGAGAAAATCATGGGTGAAATGATCCACCATATTTGTATCAGCTAGTTCCAAATTATAAAAATCCACAGCTTCATGGTCAAAATGGGGGCCAGCGTGCCAAGTACCCTCATGTAGCTTGATAAAACAATTCCCCGGAATGCGGAAAGCAGCAATCTCTTCTAATGCTGGTTCATTCACATCATTATGAGGAGGACAAACTGCAATTAACCAATCCTTCCCTTCCAAAGAACCCAGACATTGAGTGCATTGCACATGGCGAGTAATTTTGTAGAACTTTCGCCCTATATTCTCCAAACGCATAATATAAAATCGTGGAATCCCATTTTGCAGGTTTAACTGGGCATCTTCCCCATCGTAAGTTTTGCCATCAAGACTTGCAAAAATAACCTGTCCATAAGGCCGAAAGTTTTCAGAAGTCACCCATTCTACCTGCAATTGTTGCACTGTCTTTGGTGTACTCATATCAAATCTTTGAGAGAGATTATTTAGATTTATTTTCCCCCAGAATGACTGAATTTTATACAGCCATTATGGTGACTTCCTGAGTTTCAATGCCTTAAATTATGAAAAAATAACTTTAGCTAGCTAGATAACTACGTACTTGTTCCTTTTGGCGTCGGAGAAGACTGAGAGCTTTTTGTTCTATTTGACGCACCCGTTCTCGACTAATACCCATGCGATCGCCAATCTGTGCTAAAGAAAGTTCATACCCATCCGTTAGACCAAAGCGCAGGGTTAATATTTCTCGCTGCTGAGGAGACAGCTTTGCCAATAAGTCTTGTAAATCTTGGTGAAGAGATTCTTCAACGGCATAATCTTCAGGAGAAGGGCCATCATCCTCCAGTATGTCTTGCAATTCTGTATCTTGTTGTTCGCCAACTCTCGCCTCTAGAGAGAAGGGTTGACGAGCTAAGTACAAACACTCTCGAACTTGGCTAGCTGTCAAAGATAAGGCAGTGGCAATTTCAGCAGTAGTAGGAACGCGACCTAACTGTTGAGATAATTCTCGCTGTACCCGTTTAATTTTGTTCAGTTTTTCAAAGACGTGGATAGGTAAACGAATTGTACGTCCTTGTTGAGCGATCGCTCGTGTGATTCCTTGACGAATCCACCAGTAAGCATAAGTAGAAAACTTGTAACCAAGAGCGGGATCAAATTTATCCACCCCTCGTTCTAAACCTAAAGTACCTTCTTGAATTAAATCCATAAATTCAAGGTTCCGGTGCTGGTATTTCTTTGCCACAGCTACCACTAACCGGAGATTAGCCTGAATCATTTTCTGCTTGGACTGGTGCCCTAAATTTAGCTGTTGCTCTAGCACCTCTACACTCAACTCCACCCGATCTGCCCATTCTTGCAGCGTGGGTTCATGGTTTAATTTCACAGCCAATTCTTCCTTAGCAGCTAATAAATTCATCATCTGCTGCACTTGTTGGGCAAAAATAACCTCTTGTTCGCGAGTCAACAAATCTACACGCCCGATCTCTTGCAGATAACTACGCACAATATCATCTGTCGCTCGAGGCTTTTTATCTGCGGCTAAACTTTTTTTCTTCGTTTTTTGAACTTCGGTATGTAAAGATGTTAAGTTGCTCATGGTTATTTGCTCCTCTGTAACCTCATCAATTTATTGGTATCAAGTCTAGATATTCAGACCCACAGCCATTTCACACTGCTAATCAATAGATATCTTGCAAAAGTACTTAACACCCCATTCCTTAATTTCCTTCCCGCTTTCGGGGAGGGGTGACAAAGCTACGCTTTGGTGGGGTGGGGTTCTTAATTTGTAATTTATGCAAGAGGTCTAATCAATTTGCAACACGGATGAATTCTGGTCTATGATACATTACAAGTTAATTCTTGGAGATAATAAACCCAAAATCAACCCACCCCTTAATAATAACATCATCACCAGTCACAAATCAATTACCTAAAGTATCATTAGCATATCCTTTGAAGTAATTACATTCTTTTATCATTGATTTTTGCATATTCTAAAATACAATAGCAATTAAATTTAGTATAATGATCCAATGCAGTTTCTGGAAAAAGTAAAAAATATCGAGTAGCGATTTAATTATCTAAAAGATAAATTATTAATAGCAACTCTGAAAATATCACAAAAAATTAATTTATTGAAGTGCTCATAGTCTGCTTATCAATAGATGCAATCTTATTAAATAAAAACTTATTAAATATAAAATATCCATTTTTAATGTCATTTTTTTTGTAAGAAAATCTAAGCATATCAAGTCAGGTACATAGTGGGCGATCGTTAAAGATTAAAGAAAGAACTTTTCCTGTTCCCCTTATTTAACTCTCTTCCGTCAGTCTTAGAAAATTAACGAATTTTCGGCGTTTCAGCCAATGAAAATTTAAGGCTTTACCCCAGAGTGACGGAAGAGGGTTAATAACAGCTTTCTTGAAGAATCTGGTCAAATAAACCATGTCTACCTTGACAACCGTAGTTTTTTGGAATTAGGTTAAAGCTCAGAAATGAAGCCACAAACGAATAATACACTCTCCTTAAAAACTCCAGGTTTCAAAATGAACGGGGTTTACTTAGTAATTAGGCATCTAGTGAAATTAATTATGCGGTATCCAGAACACTTGCACAGACGTAGCACTCCTACATCTGCGTTTGCGGGAAGTATACAAAAATGTCAAAGCACCTTTAGTTTATGACTTGCCCTATAACATTACCTTACTAGAAGGCGAAGGATGGGTAACACGCAAGGGCGGTTGTCCTGCCAATACAGGACAACCAGTGATTATCCCTGGTTCAATGGGTGCTTATTCTTATCTGATGGTGGGTAAAGGGAATTCAGCATTTTGTAATTCGGCGTCACATGGGGCGGGAAGAATTCGTTCTCGCTTCGACCTCAGTCGCAGAGGTGTATCTCAAAGTGAGACAGAACTGGGACTAACTGGAGTAGACTGTATTACCCTGCGTGAAGAACGCCGAATTGAGGAAGCACCTGCTGCCTACAAACCGATTCAGTCTGTGATTGATGTGCAAGTTAAGGCAGAAATGGTAGACGTTGTGGCGCGATTGAGTCCGGTGTTGACGTTTAAGGCGTAGATGGCCAAATAAAAAGCCCCTGGTGTTTACCAGGGGTTATCCATCTTTATTCCCTCATCTAGAATGGCATCTGTGAAGCGATAGTAAATCCGTATTAATGCGATAAACGCATATCAATGATGATTATTTTGCAATCGGCTAGCTTAGATAGGAATTTACTTAGTTTTATGGATGAGAGCGATGTCTACAACGGATGGGCTACGCCTACGCTTTTTTGCCAAATTAGGCAATAGTTCTAATTGTTTGTATAACTTCTGAGTGCAATCTCCATTCAAAACATGGGATTGTGTTCATTATCCCAACACTTGCGATCGCTCCAATGTCTGCCAGTATGTTCGCATTCAGATGCATTATCTATCCAAGGAATCGATGTAGAGTGGTACGAGTTTCCAATGGCAGCAAATAAGCTAGCACTGAATAAGGGTAATAATAAGGATAAAATTATTAATGTACAAATTGGTAGAGTGATTAAATATCCAGTGAGCAGTACAATGTTGCTATGAGTCAAAATAAATGTACCTGTATTCTTGTTTTTTTGACGAGTTTTTAAGCTGGTTCTTGAATTCGATAAATGCATAATGCAACCCTATTAATACCAGTTTATATAACAATCAAATTTGATTTCTAAAAGCCAAGCTAACTAAGAGCAAGCCCGATTGGGTTTTGCTCTCAGTCTATTTAGCAAAAATCAAATATGAGTCTTATACAAGTATGGATTTTTACGTAAGAACATTATTCAGGCTATACACTCTGATGTCAAAGCTACAAGTGATGACTTCTTAGAACTTTTAATTTGTGGGCGTAAAAAAATGTTTTACGTGAAAATATCTTGAAGTTTTGGCACTCGCTTTTGTGTAAATACTGACAAACTTCACTCACAGCCTTCTTTCACAGATACAGCAAAAATACTGATATATTGCTGGATATTTATATATAGCAGTTTTCAAGTTGGTGAGGTACACAAGCTAAGTCTATTATCCAGACAGAAAGAGTGTTTTACTTCTGAATTCTGCTGTATCTGTATCTGATACCAAAATTTGGTGTAATCCTGGCAGAGTAGAAGTAGCACTAATTCTTTTTTATGCCTAGAGATGATAAATCCGAAGCTTCACAAAAGAGTGCATCTGCGATCGTTGGTTATGAAGATTTTTTAACTGAACTAAAAACACGAATTTCTAGCGCTCAGTTACGAGCCGCAGTTGCAGTCTAATAGACCTCTGCAAAAGTCTCTAACACCCTACCCCCAACCCCTCCCCGTTTGCGGCTACGGTGTACACACAAGTCTTCTAGAGTTGCACCACAGCCTTTTGATCCCCCCAACCCCCCTTAAAAAGGCTACGGTGTACACACAAGTCGAAAAAAGCTTGATTGTTCCATTCTTCTCTCGTTTATCTCGAACACAAGCTCTACATGGGAATGCTCCTCGTGGAGGCTCTGCCTCCAGTCTGGCATTGAGTCAGAGACTCAATGAATGCATTCCCAGCCGGAGACTGGGAACAAGGAAAGTCTTATCAAGCTAGGTTTTTAGGACTTGTGTGTACACCGTAGCTTAAAAAGGGGGGGCGCAAAAGTTATCAATCGTCTGACTTACAGAAAGCTTTTCCAGAAATAGAAAGCCTTTTCGCTTCGCAACTTCAAGTATATGCGGGCATTTACCGAAGCTTATGCAGATGAGCAATTAGTGCAGCAAGCTGCTGCACTAATTGCCTGGAGTCATGACAAAAAAACTGAGTTCTCATCAGAAGAAATAGAAAACGAAGTTGCAAAAATTCGGAGCGAAATAAATGCTAATACAACTAAAGATTCTGATTTAATTTAGAGTGTATTCCAATGCAGAGAAAAATATCTTCAATCTGCTGTCAGCGCGAGACGCAAAGAAGCAGAGAGTATTTGATAACTTCTCTGTGCCCCTGCGTCTTCCATAAACTACTACTACCAAATTCGATTTCCATTTTCATCAAGTCGTGCCTGCCGAATTACGTCAGAGATTTCTTCAGCATCTTTAACGTGATGGAGTGCCTTCTTTTCGCCGTTGGGTTCATCCACAACAAAGTAAGTCGGGACTGTGATTCTGTCGCCTGTAATGTCTGGTACATCATCAACAGCTGCCTGTTTAGCCTTCTCTTCAATTGATTGAGGCTTATCGGAAATTCTATCTCCTGGATTCGCAGTTAAGTTTCTTTCGTTCACATCTGGCTTATCACGAGAATCTCGATCTTCGCTTACTGGTTGATTAATTTGATTTTCTTGATTTTTATCGCTCATGGCACTTTCAGTTATTAAAACATGTTGCTTGACTAACAACAGCTTAAAAAATCAAAGGCATAAAGAGTTCTTTCTCTGGAGAGAGTTTGAGAATATATTTTGAAGAGATTTTGTGAGGAACATATCTTAGGTTATAGCCTAGCTCTGAGGTTTATAAATAACCTCATACTCCAGAAATAAATAATAATTAAAAATTAAAGCTTAGGCACATCTATTAAAAAAAGCCAATTTTATGAAAATCAACCCACAGTAAACACAAATGTACATTAATATTAATGCGATCGCACCGTAGTATATTAGTAGACCTTTCTTGGTAAATCGAATCATCATGGAAGATTCTTCTAGTAATGGCAAAATTCCAGCGAAGATAAAAACGCGCCGGGATTTTTTAACCTATATGCTAGGTACTACAGTTGCATCAGTAGCTATCGGATATCTTTTTCCCAAATTCAGCCAAAGTCGTGAGATAGACCTAGAAACCCTTTGCTCGCTTTATCCCAAGAATTCACGCTGTCAAAATTATCTTCCAGGATCGGTGGCACTGGCTGAAGACGGCAAGCAAATTGAAGCTAATGCACTATTAGCAACCGCAAAGCCAGGAATTCCGATTCTCGTAAAAGGCTTACCAGATCGTAGCGTTGATTATCTGATTATTCAAGACGGGCCACAGATTGCTGAGTACGCTATCAGTCCAATCTGCACCCATTTAGGATGTACAGTCGAGTGGGATCTTGAGGAAAATCACTTTATTTGTCCTTGTCATGGATCTCAATACGATTCTCAGGGTCGAGTTGTTCGTGGCCCAGCTAAACGTTCATTACCACTAATCACTGTAGTAGTCAAGCAAAACCAAATTCGTTTAGTCGATCGCAAACCTGCTGTAGATCCTCGTTAACCTACCAGTAAAAAATCAAATTTAACAATGCCACCATACTTTTTCAGCAAATTTATGAATTATAAAAGACTAACAAAAATTACTGCATCATTTAAATTTGTCGGGTAAGCTGACAACAGCAGTTTCATTCTCAAACCAATGACCGCAAGTAGTCCCAAAATTTTAGCCCTGGACTTTGATGGAGTGATTTGCGACGGATTAATTGAATACTTTGAGGTAGCATGGCGTACCTACTGTGAAATTTGGTCTTCTGCTAACGATACACCACCAGATGATTTAGCTTTGAGATTCTATCGACTAAGGCCTGTTATTGAAACAGGTTGGGAAATGCCCATTTTAATTAAAGCCTTGATAGATGGAATTTCTGATGAAAAGATTCTGCATGAATGGGTGAGTATTGCACCACAAATTTTGTTAAATGATAAGCTCCAAGCAAGAGAAATTGGTGCGAAACTAGATAATCAGCGAGATGAATGGATTACCACGGATTTAGATGGTTGGCTGAGTCTGCATAGATTTTATCCGGCTGTAGTCGAAAAAATAAAATTAACTATTGATAGTGGAGTTAAGCTATACATTGTGACAACTAAAGAAGGACGTTTTGTACAGCAGTTGTTGCAACAAGAAGGGGTGAATTTACCACCTGAAGCAATCTTTGGAAAAGAAGTTAAGCGTCCCAAATATGAAATTTTGCGAGAATTAATTCAGTCATCAGAAGACAAATCAGTTAGTCTCTGGTTTGTAGAAGATAGACTCAAGACATTACAGTTAGTCCAACAACAAGCAGACCTTGAGGATGTAAAACTTTTCCTGGCGGACTGGGGCTATAATACCCAAGCAGAAAGGGAATCTGCTCAAAACGATCCGCGAATTCAGTTGTTATCACTTTCTCAGTTTGCCAAAGATTTCTCAGCTTGGCTTTAATGTATTAAATATCTCGTGAAAAAGAGACGTAGCTCTGCTACGTCTCTACAAGGATTCTGAATAATGCATATTTAATTTGTGAACGTATATATAATATAAATCAAACTATGTGTTTTATAAATTTAGGTGAAATAATAACTTACAAGTATTCACTCCTCACTTCGCACTTACTTTTATGCTTGACCTAACAAAACTGGCGCGACAAATGCAGGGTTTAAGCCAGCATCTTACCTTAGAAGCTGCTGCCAGTCGTCAGCGTTTAGAACTGGCACAACAACATTTAAAAAATGCTTACGAGTCTCAACAAGATTTAATTGATCGCCAGGAAAAATGGCGCGATCGCATTCTCTTTGCTAATGCTACCCCAATCGAGCCGCTAGAAACCTGCATCAATATCCCAGTTCCCCCAAAAATTCATACTGTCATCGCTACCGATGGTTCCCAAATTGCCCCCAACCATCACGAAATTGCTTACTGTTATCTGCTAAATATTGGCAGAGTCGTCTTGCACTACGGACAAAATCGCCATCCGCTACTCGATAGTTTGCCAGAAGTATTTTACCGCCCAGAAGATTTATATATGTCTCGGCAGTGGGGAATTAGAACCGAGGAATGGATGAGTTTTCGCCGCACTGCTTCCGAAACAACGGTGTTAGCAGAACTTGCGTGTAGTGCAGCACAAGCGGAAACGCCAGCGCTAGCAATGGTAGATGGTTCGCTAATTTACTGGTTTTTAGAACAATTGCCGATGGATGCACGCGATCGCATTTTACCCCCCATTCTAGAAGCTTGGCAGCAGATGCGTGATGCTCGAATTCCTTTAATGGGCTATCTTAGCGCCTCTCGCAGCATTGAAACAATGAACTTTTTACGGTTATTAGCTTGTCCCCATCCAGCGCCAGACTGTAAAAGTCATTGCCCAAATCAGCTAGAAAAAGTACCTTGTAAAATTTTTGAACAGTTGCGAGATACTTCTGTTTGGGCAAGCCAACTCAAACCAGGACAACGCAGTACTCTGTGGCGCAGCAATTCCCCCATTCTCGAACTTTATGGCGATCAAACAATTTACTTTTGCTACGTCCACGTTGGCACTGAAATCGCCCGAATCGAAGTTCCGGCATGGGTAGCCGAGAATGCAACCATGTTAGACCAAGCATTGGGACTGATGTTAGCACAAGTGCAAAAAGGGTATGGTTATCCTGTAGCGATCGCCGAAGCCCATAACCAAGCAGTAGTAAAAGGTGGCGATCGAGCGCGTTTCTTTGCTCTTCTCGAACAACAAATGATTAAAGCTGGTTTGAAAAACGTGGGAACTTCCTACAAAGAAGCCAGAAAGCGCGGGAGTATTGCTTAAAATAATTTGTAATTCGTAATTCGTAATTGAATTCTTAGCTACTTAAGGACAATTACAGATAAAAATTCTGATTAATTCAGTTTATGTAACACTTCTTATCTTAAATTTAAAATATAAATGTTTACTTTACAGCTTTTTAGGGAAACCTGTATTTAGTAGAGAACTAAGTCAACAGCTAGCTAGCTTACTCAGTAAAAACTAGTAGATACTTATTGGCTTTACTATCAAGCTCATTATGTTTTTATTCAGAAGTAGCCAGTCTTCGTCATAACTGATACTAGGCGAGTCTCTAGATTGAAACATCCTATTGCAATGGTTCTTAAATTTTAACAATAAACGTATTAACTTTTATCCAAAATATTCATACCTAAAAAAAGCTGATGAAACTAGTTAAATCTGAGTACAAAAAATCCGAAGAAAAATACTCTCGATTTTTCTCACTTTCTATAGATTTATTGTGTATTGCTAATTTTGATGGTTATTTTAAGTATTTAAATCCAGTATGGACAAAAACACTAGGTTGGTCAATTCGTGAACTTGTTACTAAACCTTTCATCGAATTTATTCACCCTGAAGATCGTGAATTAACTATTGCAGTAGCCCAAAAAATTACACAATCTGTAGATTCAGTCAGCTTTGAAAACCGCTATCTTTGTCGGGATGGCTCTTATAAATGGCTGTCATGGAATGCGACTAGTTTCAGTGAAGAAAAATTAATTTATGCAGTAGCTCGTGACATCACTGCTAATAAACAAAATGAGATAGCACTAAAAAATTCCATCCAAGAATTAGAAGCTTTTAGATTTGCTTTAAATGCCCATTCACTGGTAGCTATTACTGATAGAACTGGAAAAATCACCTATGTCAATGACTTATTTTGTGAAGTTTCTAAATATTCTTCAGAAGAACTTTTAGGGCAAGATCATCGGATTATCAATTCTGGATACCACACAAAAGAATTTTTTGCAAACTTATGGAAAACTATTGCCCAAGGGAAAATCTGGAAAGGAGAAATTCAAAATAAAGCTAAGGATGGCAATTTTTATTGGGTGGATACTTTGATCGCCCCAATGTTGGGACAAGATGGAAAGCCCTATCAATATGTATCGATTCGTACAGATATTACACAGCGTAAGCTTTCAGAGTTAGCTTTGTTGGAGCGATCGCGCTTGTCAGTTTTGAGTGCAGAAGTCAGTTTAGCCTTATCTCAAAGTGGCACACTTCCAGAAATTTTGCAAAATTGTACAAATACTATTTCCCAATATCTTGATATCGGCTTTGTTTGTATCTGGACATTTGAACGACAGACAAACCAACTACAATTGCAAGCTGGCGTTCATTGTACAGATATTACTTGTAGTACTTTGAGCGATACCCAAGATTTCCCAGAACATATCGCTTTAGTCAATAATATTATTGGCTTAATGATTCAAAACCATCAAGCTATTTTTAACCAAGAACTGTCAATTAATAATTCAGGAAAACTTGTAAATTCTACATTTTCAATTTCTCGATTTTCTGCTTATCCCCTAATAGTAGAGCAGCAAATAATCGGTATAATGGCTTTATTTAGCAAGCAATTATTTACCGAACCAACTCATAACCTATTAAATTGGATTGCTAATAATATTGCTGTGGCTATTGACCGAATCTGGGCGCGAGAAGAACTCCTCAGTCGTCGGGAAGCTTTGTTACTGCGTCTAGCTAGTCAAATCCGCAGTTCTCTTGACCTAGATATGATCCTAGAAACTGCTGTGAACGAAATTCGCAGCTTATTACAAATTGACCGTTGCTACTTTCTTTCTTATTTACCGCACCCATCCCAAGCAAGCCTAACTATTACCTATGAAGCACGAAACCCTAACTTGGCAAGTATGTTAGGCAGTATTCCACTGCAAAAAAGCACTTTTTTGACTCAAAACCTTCTCTCTCAAGAGCTAATTTGTATAGAAAATATTAATAATAAATCACAACTTGATTATGATACGCAAGAACTTTTAACTGAGTTTGGGATCACATCTCAACTAATGCTACCAGTGAAAAGCAATTCTGGAGAAATTGGAGCAATTGTGTGCAGTCATTGTAGTGGCGATCGCATTTGGAATAACAGTGAAATTAGCCTGTTACAAGCTGTTTGCGATCAAATAGCGATCGCCATCGATCATGCACAACTTTATACCCAAAGTCGCACTGCTACTTTAGAAGCTCAAACTCAAGCTGAAAAACTCACCGAAACCTTGCATAAATTGCAACAAACTCAATCTCAACTGATCCAAAATGAAAAAATGTCTAGCTTAGGACAATTAGTCGCTGGAGTTGCTCATGAAATCAATAATCCAGTTAATTTTATTCATGGTAACTTAACCTATGCTAACGAATACTTTCAAGAGATGTTAACTCTCTTGCACCTTTATCAGCAACATTATCCCCAACCGGAAGTAGAAATTGAAGATTTTGCTAAAAAAATTGATTTAGAATTCCTTACTAGTGACCTTTCTCAACTTCTATCCTCGATGAATATGGGTACTAATCGTATCCGTGAAATCGTTTTGGGATTGCGAAATTTTTCTCGCCATGATGAAGCAGATAAAAAATTAGTTGACATTCATGAAGGAATTGAAAATACGTTATTAATTTTGCATCACCGCTGGAAAAATAATGGAATTGGCTTAGATATATCTATAGTGAAAGAATATGGTAATTTGCCTCTAGTTGATTGTTATGCTGGGCAGCTAAATCAAGTATTTATGAATATTTTAACTAATGCGATCGATGCCTTAGAAGATTCAATGGTCAAGAAAAAAACAAATCATAAACCGCAAATCATAATTCGTACTGAAATTTTAGAGAGTAAATTTGTTGTCATCCGAATTGCTGACAACGGATTAGGAATGGTAGAAGATATTAAAAAGCGGTTATTCGATCCATTTTTCACCACGAAACAGGTAGGCAAGGGAACAGGTTTAGGACTGTCAATTAGTTACCAAATTATAGTAGAAAAACATGGTGGAATTTTGAATTGTCTATCAGAACCAGGAAAAGGCACAGAATTCTGGATTCAAATTCCAATTTAAAAAGACTCTACCAGAACATCCCAAAATTGAAATAATCAAGGAATATGGTGAGTTACCTGTGTTAGAGTGTTATGCAGGGCAGTTAGATCAAGTGTTTATGAACGCGATTAACAATGCGATCGCAGCACTTGATATGTGCAATCTTCAACGTTCTCTGCAAGAGATTGAGAGCAATCCTAGTAAGATTATAATTAGTACTAAGCTGATTAGTAATAACCGAGTAGTGGTGAGAATTCCAGATAATGGGCCAGATATGACCCAAGAGTTGAAAAATAAACTGTTTGATCCATTTTTTACCACTAAACCTGTGGGTCAGGGAACAACGTTAGGCTTATCGATTAGCTATCAGATTGTGGTGCAGAAACACTCTGGAGTACTGCGGTGTGAATCAGAACTAGGCAAAGGAACCGAGTTTTGGATTGAAATTCCTTTGCATCAGGTGGGAAAATCGGTAAGCCACAACGGATTAAAATTGCTTACTGATTTGCAAGAGTCAAAAGTCTAGAGAAATTATTGACTAAAAACTATGCAAAATTTAAGTACATCCAACGCTACTATCGGACTGAGTTTAGAACTTTTTCATGTCCAAACCAACACTGCTTTTGAGTTACCACCAAATACTACGGTGTTTCATATCGGTAAACCCAATGACCAAATTCCGCCAGATATTGATGTTTCCAACTTGCCAGATGCAGATGTAGTGTCTCGCATCCATGCACAGATTAAAATCTACAAAAATAATTACTTTATTGAAGATTTAGGAAGTTCTAATGGGACATTTGTGAACAACACTAAATTAGAACCTAGAACACCCTGCCAAATCAATTTAGGAGATAAAATAGACCTTGGTCAAGGAGAAAAAGTCACGTTTATATTTCAAGATCGGATACAACATCAACACAACCTTCTTCCTCTTGCAAGTTCCACCAAAATGCAGGCTCAAATTGCTGTTAACAATACACAGCCTCCAGTCAAAAAGACAAGCAAGTATATAGGCTTGGCTTTGATGATTGCAGGGATCATCATTTTAACTGCAAATATTCGTGTTGGTATATTTTTTGGTATTCCTGGTTTATTACTATGTATTTCCGGTATTTTTATCCTTTGTCAGCAGCGAATAAACCCTAACTTAGGATGGATTTTGATAGCTCTAGGAATTGTAGTCATAGCTTTTACTGGTAATGTATTTGCGTCAGTTAATCTTTTAGTTGTTGTGGCATCATCTGCGTTAATTTTCGTAGGATATCAACTTTTGAATACTGGAAAAATCTTAAATTATGAATTGCGATCGCTCTACAAATTAATTAAAAAATAGCTTATTTTCAATAATTCCAAATTACCTTTTTATTCTTTCCACAATGCCACTTGCTCTTTCAGTTCCGTCATATCCAAATAATCGTGAGCAAAAGCTTTCCATAAAAGTGGATGAGGAATAAAAGCATCATATTTTTGAATTTCTGGTGCTTCTGAGGTACTTACTAAATCTTCTGAGGTAATTCTTTGCTCACATAATGAAGTAATTTCACGATACAGATATTTAAATTTATCCTTACCTAATTTGATTGTCAAATAATAGGGATTTACTCCACCAATACTTGTAATTTCCAATGATTCCCGACAGTATGAGTTGAGTAATCTTTCTAAAGTGCGATAAGCAACCGTACCCATCCAAGGAAAAATGCAGCATTTACCTTTTTTCAATTGCAAAATATTATGCTTATCTAATCCAGCGTGCTGCGCTAATTGGCGAACTTGATGTAAACGTTGCAAAGCATTTGGTTGCAAGTAACTGTACTCAATATTCTCAAATAAAACTTGCTGCATTCGTTGCAAAACTTTGGTATGAATAGTACCACCACCACCACGCCAATAAATACTAGCTTTACCCTCAGCTTGTTTAACAAAAATAGCCTTCTTTTTAAAGTCAACTTCTACGACTTCCCAAGTTCTCCCAGCTAAAGCAAATTGATTGCCAACAGGAAGTGGCGTGACGATACTACCAATTTCTGTTGAACCTTGCTTAACAATATATTCTTGCTGTTCAGCAAAGACAGCATAAAACTGAAATTTTCTCACCACCTTTTCTCCTGACAAACCCAGGATTAATTTACCTTGTTCAGTACGCTGAATATGACCAATATCAATTAAATAACGTAGTAATAGTTGTAAATCCTCTTTGAAAATCATAGCAAAGGGCGGCAGGCTAAAAATTTGTTTAGCTAGGGCATTAGCTGAAATTTCCCCTGCTGCTGTTAAAATACTCATTGTTTGGTGATAAAGCAAACTCAAAGGATATTTAATTGGTCTAATTGGTTCAATCCATTGTTCCTCTAAATAAAGTTGAATTATCGCAATACACTGTAAAAGTTGCCAGGGTATTTGTTCTGGCAGAGAAGCTTCTGATAATGGCTGATCTTCAGCGCAGACAAAACGCATATCAGCAGCTTCACCTCTTCTACCGCTGCGTCCCAAGCGCTGTAAAAAGCTAGCTACAGACAAGGGTGATTCTAACTGAATCACTCGCTCTAAATGACCGATATCTATGCCTAATTCTAGAGTCAGAGTGGCGGCAGTAACAGCTGGATTGTTGGGTTCGCGCATCGCATTTTCAGCAGCTTGCCTTAAGCTAGCAGATATACTCCCATGATGCACATGATATATATCTGGTAGTCCTTGTTCTGTGGCAATTTTTCGCAAAGATGCAATTACAGATTCGGTTCGTGTGCGATTATTAGCAAATATCAGGCATTTGCGAGACTTGCTGAGGTTGAAAATATATTGTTCATCTGCTGTCGCTTCTGATTCATCTACTTCATCAGTAATATAAAAATGTTCTACAGCTAGTTTTATTTGGCGTTTTATCCCGTCAATTTTTGGTGTAATAACTGGCTTATCTGTTCCTGAACTCAACCAGTTTTCAGCTATTGAGTAATCACCAAGAGTTGCCGACAAACCAATACGACGCGGTTGTTTTTGTGTCAACTTTGCTAAACGTTGCAATTGGCAAATAATTTGACAACCGCGTTCTGAACCCATAAAGGCGTGAATTTCATCAACGATCACAAATCTTAAATCACCGAATAAGCGAGGTAAGTCGTTATTTTTGTTAATTAGCAAACTTTCTAGAGATTCTGGGGTAATTTGGAGAATGCCTTGAGGATTTTTTAAAAGTTTGTTTTTTCGAGTTTGCGAAACATCACCGTGCCAGTGCCAAACTGGAATATCTGCTTCTTTGAGTAAGTCGTTGAGACGCTCAAATTGATCGTTAATTAAAGCTTTGATTGGACTAATATATAATGCGCCAATTGTGGCAGCAGGGTTTTCATGTAATAGGGTCAAAACTGGTAAAAAAGCTGCTTCTGTTTTACCCGCAGCAGTTGCAGCTGTAACTAGTAAGTGAGCATCAGTATCAAATATAACTTGACAAGCTGCAATTTGAACTGGTCGTAATTCAGTCCACTGGTGATGATAAATATATTCTTGGATGAAGGGTGCAAGTCGGTTAAAGGCATCGCTCATATTTTTTATGGATAAAAGTGTTAGGGATTTCCAAGAAATAAATTATCCAAAGAAACGAACCACAGAGACGCAGAGAACACAGAGAGAAGAGAAATAGAGAGGATTTTTGCGTCAGTTTTGGGATATCTTTTTATTTGGAAGTCCCTTAGTAAAACTACTCCTTGGTATTTCAGAACCCTCGAATCATGGATCGACGAGTTCCATACTTGGAATTACCGATTGCTAAAAGCGATCGCTAACCTTCAATTTCTGCTATAGAGATTCTACGACAAGAGCATTCTATGTCATATATGGAGATTGTTGCTTAATTATTTTATGCCTATTCAAATCTACGGAATTCCCAATTGCAGCACTTGCAAAAAAGCTTTGACATGGCTCCTACACAACAACATTGACCATGAATTTATCAATACCAAAGATACTCCGCCGACTCGTGAGATGATTCAAAACTGGGTAAAGTCTTTGGGTTTTGCTCCTATGCGAAACACCTCCGGTCAATCCTACCGCGCTTTAGGAGATGAAAAGAAGACTTGGGCTGATGAACAGTGGGTTGATGCATTCACTCACGATGCAATGCTGCTCAAACGTCCGCTTTTTGTCAAAGATGGAACAGCTGTGTTGGTTGGCTTTAGAGATGAGGGAATAGTTCGAGAAAAATTAGATTTAGCTTAAAGAGTTCTAAGTGTTGATTCCCGATAGTTAAAACTAGGGAAACTATATTATTGGCGATTATTATAGCGTTTCCTAATAAAACAAATAGCCCCCTGCCATGAGACAGTGGGGAGGGGGTTGGGAGTTGGGTTCAGTACCTACTTAACCAAGAATTGGTGACGATCGCCTTTTTAGATTTGGTGCGATCGGAAGCCGATAGGGCCTTCACCAGCATAAGTGATAGTTCCAGTCAGGGTTTTACCGTCGTCGTTCGATGTAATATCGATCGCTTTTGTAATTACTTTGGAAATTTTGTCGATTTTTACTCCTATTGACTCAATGCAGATTAACATCAGTCAGTCAAACTGAAGTAATAAGGGGAAGTATATAATGAGGCAAAAACTATGAAGAAGTATAAGGAAATATTACGTGTCATCCTGGCTATAGCCATCATTGTGGTTGGAGTGACACACTTTGTTATCCCAGAACCGTATGTCAAAATTATGCCACCACAACTTCCTTACCCTTTAGGATTAGTTTATCTCAGTGGCTTTTATGAAATTTTGGGTGGTATTGGGTTATTAGTTCCGCCTGTAAGTCAAGCTTCTGCTTGGGGACTTATTGCTCTTTTTATTGCGGTTTTCCCTGCCAATATCAACATGGCGGTTAATCACATTCAGCTAGAACATATACCAAATTCACCTTGGGTACACGTAGTTAGACTTCCTTTTCAAGCCGTTTTAATTGCTTGGGCTTGGTGGTACACAAAATCTTCGTTTGGGGAAAAACAAGCTTCTATTATTCCTAAGTCACTGATTCCCAAGGAACTAGAATGAGAATAAGTGCGTTTTTTATATCTGAATTATGCGCCTTACAACTTTGTTTGGAATAACACTCTCGTTAACAATAGGCATTGGAGAAGTTACGCTGCCGGTGGCTAAAGCTGTGCAGCTTAGAGATGGCCTAGTCTATTTCGTTCAACCGCCAACACTTGTTAACGCGACAACTACTTATAAAGAGGTGAATGTTTGGGGCGCAACTTACTATTTCACTATCAATGTGCCGGAAAATGCTGGAGAATCCCTCCAAAAGGTAACGATCGCACAAAAAGAGGGAGCAGAAAACATCCGCTACAATCTTGATGATACCCGTGCATTTGTCGGAACACGCGATGCCTACGGCGGGCTACGCCTACGCAAAGAAACGCAACTGAAACTAGGCTCAGTCACAAACGACCGTAAGACACGCACGGTTTCTGTAAATTTTGACCCACCTGTAACTCCAGGACAGACAATTACCATCGCTCTCCGCCCTGTAAGTAATCCAAGCTTTTCTGGTGTTTACTTATTGGGTGTTACAGCATTCCCTGTGGGTGAAAAATCTCACGGTCAATTTCTTGGCTTTGGACGGTTTCAGTTTTACAGCAATAGGGGAAGTTGGTGGTTCCGATAGAGGGAATAGGGGATAGAAAATGGGGAATGGGTGTGGAAATATTTGTGAGATGTGTGGAGAAGTTTTTGCATTAATTGAGTAGGTGTAAATTAGCTGTTTTTTTACCCTGTTTAATTTACACCCAACTTTACCAAGAAATTTCTCTGACTTGTCCTGGTTGTTAATTGTACCTGACCAAGCGATCGCAAGTGATTTACAACGTTAGGCACACCTTCCATCAAGAAAGAACAGTGATTAGTATCCAAGAGATACATAATTAAAATTCTAGAGGTATCCGACTGTCATGAACTAGTTGCAGGCATTCTCTAATATCTGAACCTTCCCAACTGCCCACAAATTCTAATAAATCTTCAGCAGTAGAACCTGTTAAGGTATGCTCTGTTGTAAGCATCTGAGCAGATTGGCTATTTGAAGATATGCTGTTTGGCTTGCAAAAATTGCACAAAATCTAAAATTTCCTGTAATAAGGGTTCAGGTAATTTTTCTAGTTCTTGATTAATTTGTTCCTTAGTAGTCATTATTGGCCCTGTGTTTACAAGGTTGAAAAACTGGGTATGATTTTGTTATTACCAGGACTTACGCAAGAACTCTCTGAAACTCTTATTCCTTTGTGTCCTTTGCGTCCTTTGTGGTTCGTTTTATCATGATTTTGCGTAAGTCCTAATTACATTTATATATTATCTAATGTTGAAATATTGATTTCGGCTTTTTGTGTTTGCCAAGTGTGCGCCTTAGTGCCTTGCCTATTTAAACAGTGACAGGTAACAAAAAGCTAAAACCCGCAAGGCTTCGTGGAATATATCTTGTTCACAAAGTTTTACAAATCTCGAAAACCTTTATAGATTACAATTTACAAGTCTGGACGCGAGAGAAGAAGTTTTTGGGAGATGCTCTAGGAACATCTCGAGCCTGGTAGTGGTATCGGTTGTAGGGAGATGCCCCTGGGTAGAGTCTAGCGAATAGTTGTATTCGTTAATCTCTAGCCAGCAACTTTTATTGCGCCATCCTAAGCGATCGCCCAAAAGACACTCCGTTTCATAATCTACTTTGCCAGCGCATTCTAGCCAAATGCGTTTTTGTACGCTAAAGCCAAAATGACCATTGCTGTATTTTACCCATAATTGGTCAATTGTCCGTAAGTCTGTGCAGGGAAATTTTTCTATGGATTTAGAGTCAAGCCAGCCTTGCCATTCTCTTTTGGCTGCTTTCAGCATGACTTTGGTGGTTTCTTCGTCTGCTGCTTTCCATTGACCCGCTTTGAGTAAATTCTCTAGATTTTGGTAATTTACCCCCACATCTGAAGCTAATATCACTTCTGTTAGATTAGCTTCAGATGTGGGGAGTAAATTCAACCACTCTTCCATTGTCTGGGGTCGGTCTTTTGCCTCTAATGCCATGCCTTCCAGAATCGCTTCATTTACAGCATCACTAAGACTAGGGACAAGTTGCTTTGGTGGTACTAATTCCTCTTGATCGTACTTACGGTCAAATGAATTGGTGGGGCATTTTCCAGTGATGGCATAGTACAACGATCCAGCTAAACAGTAGATATCAACTGTTGGGTGACGAATCCCTTTGCGTGTTAACTCATAGGGCGCAAATACTCTGTTACCAAAAGACCTAGACAGGGTACTCGGTGGAGACATATCGCCGGCAATACCAAAATCTATCAACACCGCTTTGCCAGAGTTAGGAATCCCTGAATTAAAATTGAGCATAATATTAGGAGGAGTGACATCAAGATGTAATACTCCTTTTTTATGTACATCTACCAAAGCTAAACCCATTTGACGGATGTATTTTACAGCTTCAGTTTCAGGTAATTTCCCTTGGCGTTGCACGTATTCCCATAAACTCTCACCTGCTATATATTGCATTTCTAAGCAGTAGCGATCATTTTCTTCAATAAAAAAGTCGAATACTTGCACAATATGGGGATGTGAGTCTGTACAACACATTGCTAGCATCTGTGCTTCTTTTTTGAAGCGTTCTACATACTTGGGATAGTTTGGATCTCGTTGGACGCTAATGTTGGGGGTTTTGATCACGACTCGGCGGTTTAGCTTAGTATGCATTGCTTGGTAGGTAACTGCAAAACCACCACCACCCAAGTATTTTTCTATTTTGTATTTGCCGTTATATATTAGCTGTCCGTCTTGCCAGAACATACGCCCAGATTTATTAATGGCTAATGTTGATTGTGACACGCTTTTTGTGAGTTCTCGTGGTTGGCGTTGTTGAATAAGCTCACGCAGCACTTCGACTACGCTCAGTGACCGGCGCAGAGAGGTGAGGTCTTCTGGCTAATGCTGAACTAACTATTAGAGTCGCAAAAGCAACTAATGTGACTTGAAAACCAACTTTTGGAGTCACAAAAGCAACTAATGCGACTTGAAAACTAACTTTTGGAGTCGCAAAAGCAACTAATGTGACTTGAAAACTAACTTTTGGAGTCGCAAAAGCAACTAATGCGACTCTAAAACTAACTTTTGGAGTCGCAAAAGCAACTAATGCGACTCTAAAACTAACTTTTGCGTAAGTCTAGCCTATTACCTATTTTGTGGTTTAGCAGAAGATGATGGCGTTTGTTGTGTTGGGGGATTGGTAGGTGCTGATTTGTCTGGGAACCAATCTTTGAATAAATCTGTGCCGTCTTTGACTCCTGATATCAAGGCTGCGAATAATGCTAATACACCCATAATCTCTAATATCCACGCCCACAAGGGTTGTGTCCAAGGAAGTTTGGGAAGAGAAAAACCTGCTGTTTTGAAACCCAATTCTTTTAACCAGTCTTCCACTGTTTGGGGACGGTTATCTGGTTGTAGTTGCATTGCGTGGAGAATGGCATCATTGACGCGATCGCTAATCTTATCATTCAATTCGTTAGGTGGAATTAAACGCTTATTGTTATCTTGGCGCTCAATAGCACTTTCTGGCTGTTTTCCTGTTAATAAAAAATATAAAGTTGCCGCAAGAGAATAAATATCAGTCCAAGGTTTACGTCGCGCCTGTTGTCTAGGAGAGTTGGAATACAGTTCAATTGGTGTAAATTTGTCAATCAAGTTCCCGCGACTTGACACTGGGTTATCAACAAATCTTCGTGCTAAGTCGAAGTTTATCAAAACAACCTGATGCGTACCCGCCCGCAAAATGATATTTTCTGGTTTCACATCTCGATGTAAAAATCCTTGTTCATGCACTACGATGAGTGCTTTTCCAATTTGTTGGATGTAATCTAAAGCCTCTTTTTCAGGGAGAAATCCTCGCGGTTGGACAATCTTGGCTAAATTATCTCCTTGAATATACTCCATGACCATGCATTTTAAATCACCTTCCTCGAAGGTATCAATGACTTGGACAATATTCGGATGTTTGCATATTGCTAGTTTACGGGATTCATCTGCAAAACCTGATTTTAAGCGATCGCGGTCTTTGTTACTTAATTGATTGAGCAAATTGGAATCCAATGTTTTAATTACAACATTCTTGGCATCCCGATCCTCAGCAAGATAAGTAATAGCGAAGTTCCCTTGTCCTAACTGTTGTTTAATTTCATACCGATCGCGGTGTAACTTTTGTCCAGATGCCCAAGTCATTGGTTGATTATCTCAGAGACTTGTATTAATTTTTGCATATAGCAATTCTCCTGTGGATGTAATACAGCTTCTCTCAACAAATGTTCTGTAGCTTGCACCCTGACATCTAATAGTGAAGCTGTTATGCTTCAAAAAATGTAATATGACGCGATCGCAAAAGTTGTGTTATAAAAACGGGCAAAGTCTTACAAAATACAAAAATATTTACTGTGAAGCTTTTTCGGTAAATGCGTAATTTCTATATCAATGGCATCAAATGCTACTGTAACCAATCGAGCTTTAGCGTTTAATCATCAGTAATCTTTAAAAAATTGAAAAAATAATGTTAAGTATACCTATTAACTTAAATTTACCTCGTACACCCCATTTAGTAACTTCCTTACCTGGGCCTCGCGCTCAAGCAATTGTACAACGCGATCGCGCCGTAACTTCTCCTTCTTATACCCGTGATTATCCGTTAGTTGTATCTCGCGGTCAGGGCTGTATGGTGGAAGATGTGGATGGCAATGTATTTCTGGATATGACCGCAGGTATTGCCGTTACCGCCACCGGACACGCCCACCCGGAAGTCGTCAAGGCAATTCAAGAACAGTCGGCGCGGCTGTTGCACATGTCAGGGACAGATTTTTATTATGAGCCGATGGTGGAACTAGCGGAACAATTAGCAATTCGCGCCCCTTTTCCTCAGCCACAGAGTAATGCTGCATTTCCCGCAAAAGTATTTTTCACGAATTCCGGGGCAGAATCGAACGAAGGAGCAATCAAACTAGCTCGATATTACACTAAGCGATCGCTAATCGTGGCATTCTTAGGTGCATTTCACGGACGCACCTATGGCGCAATGTCTCTCACTGGTTCTAAAGCAGTGCAGCGAGCTAACTTTGGGCCTTTAGTTCCTGGCGTTACTCATATTCCCTACGGCACTCACGCCAGCTTAGATTATCTAGAACAACAGTTATTTTGTACAATTTTACCACCGCAAGAAGTAGCGGCGATCGTCGTCGAAGCAATTCAAGGAGAGGGTGGATATATCGTACCCGAAGATGGTTTTTTGCAGCGAATTCGGGAGATATGCGATCGCCACGGTATTCTGATGGTAGTGGATGAAGTGCAAGCGGGGATGGGGCGGACTGGTCGCTTATTTGCGATCGAGCATTGGGGTGTGATGCCTGATATCATTACTACTGCTAAGGGTATCGCCAGTGGTATGCCATTAGGAGCGATACTAGCTAGACCAGAGTTAATGACTTGGCCTCCCGGTTCTCACGCTACTACATTTGGCGGTAATCCCGTAGCTTGTGCTGCTGGTATTGCCACACTGCGACTGCTAGAAAGTGGTTTAATGACTAACGCTACCCAGATGGGAGAATTATTACAAGCTAGTCTTACCCAGTTGCATCAAAAATTTCCGAGAGTATCGCCGCCACGAGGTAAGGGTTTGATGGTAGCGGTAGATTTATTGGATGAACAGGGTAATCTCGATCATAAATTGCGCGATCGCATTATTCAAGAAGCTTTTTTACGCGGTTTATTATTGCTAGGTTGCGGTAAAGCAGCAATTCGTTTCTGTCCCCCTCTAGTTATCGACAGCGACCAAATTAAAATCGCCCTTCAGATTATCACCGAGATTTTAAGTTCTTAAAAAATGAAGGAAATCGGGGACAAGGGAAAAATAACCCATGTCCAATGCCCAATGCCCCATGCCCCAATACATTATGAAACCCGAAATAGCCATTGATTTATGGAAATTACTTTGGCAAGAATACAGTGCCAGGGTCAATCATGCTCGTACCTACCAGCAAATGATTACTACTGCGGGTGGAACTGTCGCCAATGACCACATCGCCTTTCGGTCTTTGCGTTTATTAGTAGATACTCCAAAAGGTAAACTTAACTTAGGAATTGACTACCTTGGACAACTTGCAGAAGCTTTAGGTTATGTGGCGGCTGGAGAGTATACTTTTGCTCAAACTCATTTGTACGCCCGTCATTATCGTCATCCACAGCAAGAGGAATTTAACTTACCCAAGCTGTTTATCAGCGAGTTAATTGTCGATGAATTGCCTGCTAATATTGCCCAACTCATCTTTAAAACAGTATCTTCAATCCCAGACGGACTGACTTTACCCTTTACTCTTCTACAAAAAGACGGGAACCTTGAAACCATCGCTAAACAACTCCAGCAAGTCTTCACCCGCCCTTGGCTACCTCCACAGCGTTCTGTCGTTGAAGAGGTGAATCAGGTTACTCAGTATGGGGCTTGGGTGTTGCTGCACGGATATGCTGTCAACCACTTTACAGGCTACATCAACGGACAGAATACCCCAGAATATCCAGACATTGATACTACTGCCAATGCTTTGGCTAACCTGGGTGTACCAATGAAAGCAGAGATAGAGGGAAATGTTGCTTGTGGTTTGCGGCAAACTGCAACTCAAGCAGTACCAGAAATGGTAACGGTATTAGATGATAACAGTGGTGCAGAAATTCAGATTCCTTGGACTTACGCCTATTATGAAATTGCCCAGCGCTATCTAGTAGAAGTGGAATCTGGAAAGCAGGTACTTTTCGATGCTTTTTTAGGAAGTAATGCCCAGCAATTGTTTGAAATGACTCGTCTATCTAAATAGCCCAGAGTTGTTATACCAATTGAAAAAAAGAATGCGACAAATAGGCCATTTGTAGAGACGCGATTCATCGCGTCTTTACCCAAAGAGGTGTTGCAATCATTAATTGAATTGGTATTAGTAAAGGATTCAATTTCAAAGTTCCGAGCTAGTAGTTTCGTGTTTTGGACAAACTACACTTGCAAGGCAAAATCTGATGCCGTGAGAGTTGGCGCACCAGTTATAGTCGCAAATAGACCACCATTGCCAAAACCTGGTGCGCTGGCATTTTGGTTGTAGAACAACTGTCCACTGACAGGATTGTACACAATTTTCGCCATGCTAGTCCCTGCTAAATTAGTGACTTGAAAATCATTGGCGTTACTAAAACCATTTCCTGCAACAGAGGTAATGGCACTAAAGGAAGTTATATCCAGTACAATCTTGTCACCTTCAGAACTATTAAAGTCACTAATGGTATTTACTAGAAGAGTAAAAACTCTGTAAGAATCGTTTTTGTACACAAATCTATCAGCACCTGCACCGCCAACGAGAGTATCATAGTCTTCACCACCACTGAGGATATCATTACCAATGAGGGTATCATTACCAGCGCCGCCTCGTAGCAAATCGTTGCCACTCTTGCCGTCGATGATATCATCACCTCCCCGACCATTAATCACATCATTGGAATTGTAAAAACCTGTGATGTTATTGTTAAGGTCATTGAGGAATGTCACCGTGTTCTTATTAAACAAGTTAGTTTGAGTGGAGTTGGCATCGAAGACATCAAAACTGTCAACGACGCTGGTCTGATTATCAAACAGGATATTGCCGATCGCAGCTCTGCTACCTGATACTGGTAAATTATCCAATTGTTCTAGTTGAAAGTCTTGCAGGATAACTTTGGTATTGGCGACATTTTCAAAAGTGACTTCTAAATCGTTACCATTTTGAGTTAATTGCAGATTTCTAGCAGTCAATCCCAATCCTGTAAAGTTCAGGGTGTCAACTTGAGAAATCACCACCGATGAAGGATTTGTACCTTTGCCAATGCCGCCAAAGTCGGTGATGGTGTCGATACCATCGCCAGGATGAAAGATAAATTTATCTTGACCACCGTTACCTGTGAGGATATCGTTACTAACTTTTCCATCGATAATGTTGTTGTTGAGTGTGCCGATAAGGATATCTGCACTCTTAGTTCCCGTGATGAATTTCTGGATAAAACCCAAGGTGGTAGTTGCTACTGTACTGGTATTACTAAAACTTTTCCCATCATTAACGACAAACTCAATTGTAGTGTTAGCAGTAGCGGCAGCAGTATTGTTGTAGGTAAGGCTGTTAAGAACTTGTTGGTAATTGGCAATAGTATCTGTGCCGCTCAGGGTGAGAGTACCCGTAGTTGGGTTGTAGGTAGAAGTGATATTACCAATGGCAGTGGCATTAAGACTTTCGGCTGCGCCATTAAAAAGATTAGTAATGGTAATGGTGACACTAGCTAAGGTAGTATTGTTGTCACTTAGAGTGAAATTGCGATCGAGGATGGCGACGGGAGTACCGCTAAAGGTAGTGCTAAAATCCATTCCCTCTGAATTGCCGTTGAGGTCGAGTACGGGAGCGCGGTTGCCAAACACCACGTAGGTGTTCTTCTGTGAGAAATAACCTCCGCTGAAGTCGCCATCTAGTGAGCTGAGAATTAGGTCGTCGATGCCGTCACTGTTGATATCTCCCGCACTGCTGCTGACAGAGGAGCTAAAAGGGCTACCTCCGTAGCCATTGAGGGTAAAGCCATTAGTGCCGTTGAGGGTGGAGAGGTCGAGTTGGGCACGAAAACCGTCCTTGCTACCAAACACCACGTAGCTCTCCCCTGAACCTCCTCCCCCGATAATCAGGTCGTCGATGCCGTCACCGTTGATATCTCCGGCACTGCTGACAGACCTACCTGAGTAGTCAACTATATCAGTGCCGTTGATGGCAAAGCCATTAGTGCCATTGAGGGTAGAGAGGTTGAATTGAGCATCAAAACCGCCCTTGCTGCCAAACACCACGTAGCTTTGCCCTGAGAAGTCGCCGTTGGGGCTGGCATCTGGTGCCCCGATAATCAGGTCGTCGATGCCGTCACCGTTGATATCTCCGGCACTGCTGACAGACCTACCTGAGTAGTCAACTATATCAGTGCCGTTGATGGCAAAGCCATTAGTGCCATTGAGGGTAGAGAGGTTGAATTGAGCATCAAAACCGCCCTTGCTGCCAAACACCACGTAGCTTTGCCCTGAGAAGTCGCCGTTGGGGCTGGCATCTGGTGCCCCGATAATCAGGTCGTCGATGCCGTCACCGTTGATATCTCCGGCACTGCTGACAGACCAGCCTAAACTGTAACTTTCTTTGATGCCGTTGATAGTAAAGCCATTAGTGCCGTTGAGAGTGGAGAGGTTAAATTGGGCATCAAAATCGCCCTTGCTGCCAAACACCACGTAACTCTGCCCTGAACGGTTGCCGTTGGGGTCGGCAAAGAATGCCCCGATAATCAGGTCGTCGATGCCGTCACCGTTGATGTCTCCTGCACTGCTGAGAGACGAGCCGGAGAAGTCACCTTCTTCGATGCCGTTGATGGCAAAGCCATTAGTGCCGTTGAGGGTGGAGAGGTTGAATTGAGCATCAAAACCGTCTTTGCTGCCAAACACCACATAGCTTTGCCCTGAATAGGAACCGTTAGGGTCGGCAAAGCGTGCCCCGATAATAAGGTCGTCGATGCCGTCACCGTTGATGTCTCCCGCACTGCTGAGAGACCAGCCTAAACCGTCACCTTCATTGATGCCGTTGATAGTAAAGCCATTAGTGCCGTTGAGGGTGGAAAGATTAAATTGGGCATCAAAATCGTTCTTGCTGCCAAATACCACATAGCTTTGCCCTGAAGCGGAGCCGTTAGGCGAGGCTCTAAATGCCCCAATAATCACATCGTCGATGCCGTCACCGTTGATGTCTCCTGCATTACTGACAGAGCCTAAGAAGTCACCTTCATTGATGCCGTTGATAGTAAAGCCATTAGTGCCGTTGAGAGTAGAGAGGTTAAATTGGGCACCAAAATCGTTCTTGCTGCCAAACACCACGTAGCTCTGCCCTGAATTGTATAAGTCGTTGGGCGAGGCAAGGAATGCCCCAATAATCACATCGTCGATGCCGTCGCTGTTGATGTCTCCCGCATTGCTGACAGAACTTCGTGTACTGTCACCTTTATTGATTTCGTTAATAGCAAAGCCCTGAGTGCCGTTGAGATCCGAAAGGTTAAAAGTTGAATTTGCCATCATTTCTCTTGTGTTAGTTTTTATGAGTTATTTGTCGTTAGTTATTAGCAAAAATACTAGTACTGCTTTGCTTAATTCGTAATTACGATCGCATAAAGATTTTAGACATTTTAAACGGGTGGTTTATTTACGCGGTGCCGTATTCAACCTCCCCACACTGCCATTGAATTGCCAATCTTTTACTACGTTGCTGTTCAGGTGATGTCTACGACGGGCTACGCTTATGCACTTACTCTGAGATGCAATATTCTTCCGCTTACTCTCTTTTATGTCCTTATGCTGCCACATCCAACCGATAGCGGCAATTGAATAATTCGTAATTTGTGATTCGTAATTAGCAAGTTTGATCGCAAGTTACAAGCTTACAATTACGAATTGTATTAATAGAGGTATTTTGATGTCAGCTAGTCAACTTATCTGAGGTTGTAGGCAAAAATCACTTTAATAACTGTTAAATCACTTAAATACTCTGATGAATATCTAAGCATTGTCAATAGGCTAGGTGTAATTTTGATAAAGTTACAGTAAATTTTAAGAAGCACTATATAAAGTTTTTGCGTCACTGATAGCGTATCTTTAGGGTTAAGCAAGCTAGTAAGAGCGTCTTGTAAAGAAGCGTTAGCAAGTCATTGAACATCACAATTCTTGGTAGACATGGCACTCTTCTTAAAGATGATGTTGAGGAACGAAACCTAAAAATTTGTGCGTTTGCTAGCTGAAATTTGGGTTCGATACAACCTAAATCACAGCGTTACTAATGAAAAGAATGAATTTACTAACCAAAATCATTCTTTTGTAACGAAAATAATGATTTTACTAACTAAAAGGGTAATTTTATAACGAAAATTATAATATTTGTTATAAAAATAATTACTTTACTAACCGAAATGATTATTTTGTAACAAAAATTGCAACTTTAGTAACTAAAGTTGCAATTTTTATAAATAAAACTAGGGCTGATGCTCAGAGAATGTCGCGCTTTGCGAGATATTGGTACATTTGCCAACGGGCATCTACCTCAGTTTGGGCTTGTTCTAACAAGTGCTTGGCAACGTCAGGTTTACTCTTAGTGAGCATCTTGAAGCGATTTTCTTGATACATCGAATGTTCTACAGATTGCGTAGGCGATCGCATATCCAATTGCAATGGATTTTTACCCTGGTTAAGCAACTCTGGATTATGCCGATACAGCAACCAACGACCTGATTCTACCAGAGTTTTTTGATGATTCATCCCGGTAGTCATATTAATGCCGTGGGCGATGCAATGGCTGTAAGCAATAATTATAGATGGGCCATCATAAGCTTCTGCTTCTAAAAATGCTTTCAGGGTATGTTCATCTCTAGCACCAAGAGCTACACTCGCTACGTAGACGTTTCCGTAGGTCATGGCAATCATCCCTAAGTCTTTTTTAGGTGCTGGCTTACCACTGGCGGCATATTTGGCAACTGCGGCTCGTGGCGTAGCTTTGGAAGATTGACCGCCTGTATTAGAATATACTTCTGTATCCATCACCAATATATTGACATTGCGACCACTAGCAATTACATGATCGATGCCGCCAAAATCGATATCATAAGCCCAACCGTCACCGCCAACAATCCAAACGCTTTTTCTCACCAAATAATCTGCAAGGGATTTGAGATTTTGGATTTTAGATTTTAACTTGGGGTCAAAAGTTACGATTTCATCTAACTTCTGCTGCAACAGTTCTATTCTTTCGCGCTGTTCCCAAATATCAGCTTCGGATTTTTGTTCAGCTTTCAGGATGGAGTAGACAAGGTTTTCATCTATTTCACTTCCCAACTGTTGCAACAATTCCGCCGCAAACTCAGCTTGTTTGTCAAGGGAGAGGCGGAAGCCAAAACCGAATTCGGCGTTATCTTCAAATAGATTATTAGACCATGCGGGGCCGCGTCCTTCGGCGTTGGTTGTCCAAGGAGTGGTAGGAAGATTGCCACCATATATTGAAGAACAACCTGTAGCATTGGCAATGACGGCGCGATCGCCAAACAATTGTGTTAATAATTTTAAGTAAGGTGTTTCACCACAACCTGCACAAGCACCAGAGAATTCAAATAGAGGTTCTTGCAGTTGTTGTTGGCGAATCTGGTTTAATTTTAGCGATCGCCTGTCAGGATTAGGTAAACTCAAAAAGAAATCCCAGTTTTTTCGCTCTTGCTCTTGCAATGGCAACTGTCTTGCCATGTTAATCGCTTTCAGCGATGGCTCAGATTTATTTTTAGCAGGGCAAATATTTACACAAATAGTGCATCCCGTGCAATCTTCTGGCGCAACTTGAATGGTAAATTTTTGATTGGCAAAGTCTTTATCCTTTGCACCCGTTGACTTGAAGGTTTCTGGTGCATTAACTAACTCATCGACTTGATAAGCCTTGGCGCGAATGGCACTGTGGGGACAAACCATAACGCACTTACCACATTGAACGCAGACATCCGGTTCCCACACAGGTATCTCTTCGGCAACGTTACGTTTTTCCCACTTCGCAGTACCTACGGGAAAAGTGCCATCAACAGGCAGTGTGCTAACAGGTAAGTCATCACCTTCCCACACCATGATTTTGCCCAGAACTTCTCGCACAAAATCGGGAGCGGAGTTAAGTGAGGAGTTAGGAGTTAGGAGTGAGGAGTTAGGACTTGTACTGAGCGGAGCCGAAGTAGTGAGGATTGTTTGGGGGACATCTACTTTATGCAAGTTGTCTAAGGTATTGTCTACAGCTTGCAGGTTCATGCGGACAACTTCTACGCCTTTTTTACCGTAGGTTTTGTCAATTGCTTGTTTGATTTTAGCGATCGCTTCTTCTTGCGGCAAGACACCCGCTAAGGCAAAGAAGCATACTTGCATAATGGTGTTAATTCTGCCACCCATGCCACTTTCACGGGCAACCTGGCTAGCATTGATTACGTATAACTTCAAATGCTTATCGATAATTTGCTGTTGTACCTTCAAAGGCAGATATTCCCAGACGGTATCTGCATTGTATGGACTGTTAAGCAGCAAAGTCGCTCCAGGAATAGCAGCCTTCAAAATATCTATGCGTTCCAGAAATCCCCAGTGATGACAACCAATAAAGTTAGCTTGGTCAATTAGATAGGTAGAGCGAATTGGCTTTTTACCGAAGCGGAGATGAGAAACGGTCATTGAGCCAGATTTTTTGGAGTCAAAGACAAAGTAGCCTTGAGCGTAATTGTCGGTTTCTTCACCAATAATTTTGATGGAGTTTTTGTTAGCGCCAACTGTACCATCAGCACCCAACCCATAGAACATCGCCCTGACAACATCATCCGATTCTGTAGAAAAGTTAGGGTCAAAGCTGAGAGAAGTGTGACTAACGTCGTCATTAATCCCAATCGTAAAATGATTTTTTGGTTTAGCTTGGGCAAGATTATCAAAAATGCCCTTCACCATCGCCGGAGTAAATTCCTTAGAAGAAAGACCGTAACGACCACCAATAATTTTAGGGTATGAAAAAGTATTTTCTCCCCCTGCCTCCCCTGCTCCCCCTGCTCTCCTATCCCCCCACGCTTCATGAATAGCAGCCACTACATCTAAATACAAAGGCTCACCAGCGCTACCTGCTTCTTTGGTGCGATCGAGAACTGCGATCGCTTTTACACTAGTTGGTAATACTGCAACAAACCTTTGGACATCAAAGGGGCGGTAAAGTCGCACTTTCACCACGCCAAGTTTTTCACCACGGGCGTTAAGGTAATCTACTGTTTCATGGACGGTTTCACAACCTGAACCCATAAGAACGATAACGCGATCGGCATCCTTAGCACCGTAATATTCATAGATTTTATAATGCCTTCCCGTGCGTTCTCCAAATTCATCCATGATGCGTTGGACAATATCTGGACAGGCATTGTAATAAAGGTTAGCACCTTCACGTCCTTGAAAGTAGACATCGGGGTTTTGGGCAGTACCGCGCAATACGGGACGATCTGGGGTGAGGGCGCGGCTGCGGTGGGCGAGTATTAGATTATCGTGGATTAGCGATCGCAAATCATCATCTGAAAGCAATTTGACTTTCTGCACTTCATGTGATGTGCGGAAACCGTCAAAGAAATGCATAAACGAGACTCGCGTCTCTAAAGTAGCAGCATGGGCAATGAGAGCAAAATCTTGACTTTCCTGCACCGAAGCCGAACACAGCAGGGCGAAACCAGTCGCACGAGCTGCCATGACGTCGCTATGGTCGCCAAAAATTGATAAAGCATGAGTAGCCAAGGAACGGGCGGCAACGTGAACCACGGCACTAGTCAACTCACCAGCAATTTTGTAGAAGTTGGGTATCATCAACAATAATCCCTGAGATGCCGTAAAGGTGGTACTCAGGGAACCTGTTTGCAAAGCCCCATGTACAGCACCAGCCGCTCCCCCTTCGCTCTGCATCTGCACGACGCTGGGAACAGTACCCCAGAGGTTGGGACGACTTTCTGCCGACCAAGCATCTGCCCATTCACCCATTGCTGAAGAGGGGGTGATAGGATAAATGGCAATCACTTCATTTAATTTGTAAGCAACACGGGCAACAGCCTCATTCCCATCGATAGTTGCAAAGGTTTTGTTCATAACTTGATTTTGTCCCCGCCTCTAAACTGCATTATCAGAACACTTGAATATAAGAATCATAAATAGCCAGAATTAGAAAGTGAGTGTATTATATGCATTAAAGATTTAGCGGTAGGATTTACCCACATTTAAAGGATAATTTATTGATGGTTTTAGGCTTTTAAATTAACTTTCAACCAATACTGCATCTATTAATTATCTCATTTGCAATACCGCATCTATTAATATGCATTAATAATGTACTCAACAATCAAAATCTCTGTTTGAAAAGACTTTGAGGCAATTTATTCTTTTTTGTGGGGTATAGGGTCGGGAATCTCTGATGTATTTTACTTAAACCTTAGAGGTCACTTATCAAGTCAAAATACAATTACTGTAGTACAAACAGAATGAGCAGTAGCTTATTCTGCTTCTATTACTTAAGATTACTCACAAAAGTCAAAAGCAATTTACTATTCATTCAAAGATGACCTATTTTTTACTTTCTCTAGCAGCAATCTCATTATTTGGTAGTATTAATCCTAATGGCTTTGCAGTACAAATTTATCTACTGAGTACGCCGAAACCTGTTATCCGTGTATTAGCTTTTACCTTTGGGGAATATGTTGGACTTTTGATTTCAGGACTATTAATTGGTTGGGGACTTAGACAAGTAATTCAAGAAGCTTTAAATTATGTTGGTGAGAGTATTTATGTATTGCAATTACTTGCAGGAATAGGACTATTGATTGTCGGATATAACGCACCAAAAACTTTGAAGCCTTCTACAAAAGCTGTACAACCTCATTCACTCAAGCCACTGCACACTTTTCTTTTAGGTTTTACCATTGTCGCCGTAGAAACTCCAACTGCATTGCCTCATATTGCTGCTCTCCAGCAAATGAATGATGCCCATCTTTCAATCCCAATATTTATATTAATTTGGGCATTATACGATTTAATTTTTATCTTTCCATTATTGATAATGGTTGCTATCTATCTAGTGTTAAATGACAAAGCTATTAGTTATTTAGAAAAATTTTATTATAGAATAAATAGTTTGGTAAGCAAAATCTTACCCTTTGTTTTAAGTGGGATTGGGGTTTTTTTGATTGTCAACAGTCTCATTCAGTTTTTTAGTTAGATAGTTTTTTGTCGCAGCATAATTTATTTTACTTTGTCATCATAAAGTTTAACCAATGGTAAACCTCGATTGTGAATACTACTAAGAAAAAGCTGCTTTATCTCATTCGATTTATATGATAAAAAATAACTAAATACTGCAATGATACTTGATATTAATACTAAACTTACGTGAACACTTATTGAGATCAAAACCAATGTTAATAATGCAAATATCATAATACAAATATTACCAAAAGTTTGTACCTTTTCTAGAAAAACCAGAGAATTACGACAACTTGGACAATGCTTTGTATGTCTATGCCATCGGTCATATAATTGTTCATCACTCAATTGTTTAACACTGTCTTCTACACACCCTTGCCATGAAGGACTACCTCCAGCAAATTCGTCTAGCCATTTTCTGAAAGTTATAATACCCACATCAGAGGGAGAAGGCAGAAAGTATGCCCTTTGCCATTTTTTATCTAATGATGACTGATTCACTTCCTGGGAATGCATAGCTGATAAATCTTGGTCACTTAGCTTATATGTGGATAAGTGCTGTAACCCAGTTTGTAAATCTTTTGGGAGAATCTTAAACCAAAAATTCCTTTTAACTGAACTTCCATCAGAAATCAACTTGCCAATATACCTACAACAACCTGGTTGTGTAGGAACAAAGTACAACTGAAAAATATTAGTTTTGCCGTTGGGGTAACGATATATCGTAGTATTAGAACAGGGTGGAGTAAACTTCCGCATCGCCTCCATATCTTTGTTGAAGAGATTGTAGCCTTGATGTTTGAGAGTAAAACCTTCTTGAGCAGATATTTCTCCAACAGATTCAAAATATTCCATAGGCACAGCTGTTTTAGGTGAAAAAAGACCTATTCCTTCATGAAGAAATTCTGCATGAGAAGGATCAAAAGTACTTTCAACAGAGACGGTATAACCAACCGGAACTTCTGTCATCTGCCAGGAGGTGGAAGATATATCTAATTCTGATTCAGGGATGGTAGCTGGCTGCTTTGAGTAACAATCTTCAAAGGCTGTTGAACTATCATCTGGCCATACCCAAAGCAATTCTTGGATAACTTGTGTAGGATATGTTGTAACTCGTGACCTTAAACTATCACAAGCAGTTACTTCTGCTTGGCTACCAGCCAACATAGGAATTTTAGTGCATTTCCCTTCACCGTTAAAACACCAACCGTGATGTCTACACATTAAGTTTCCATCTTCAGTAATGGTTCCCATAGATAGTCGCACCAACTTATGAGGACAAACATCATCCATTACTACCCACTTGAGATTTTTGTCTCTCCAAATCACCAGTTTTTTTCCCAGAAGAGTGATAGGAGTGGGATTCAAAATATCTAAGTAGTTTAAAGGAATAATAGGATACCACTGTTTAGTCCAAGAAAACTGAGTTGTCATAATAAGAGTTAGAAACCTAATTTATAAAACTATAACAGTAAGTTAATTTGACAATATAACGACTCACAGATTGGTATTAATTGCCGTTTGTGACAATAACTACACTATCGATTTTCAATTGACTATATTCCATATAAATGATGCGATCGGCTTTACGTTCTAAGAATAGCTGGAGAAAAGTAGAGTCAATGGCGATCGCATCACCATCGGCAGCAAAGTAGTACGATCTAAAAACATCACAATTTTGCAACTATCCGGTGCTGATTTAGACATAATTAACTATTTATGATCGAATGAATCTTTATTATTAAGGATAGTATCTTTCCCGCTAGTATGTTGTAAAAGTACAGTTAATTGATGTAAGTCGAACATGCGTTATACTTTAACATTTTTATATTGTGTAATGACTGTGTGAATTATCACTAAACCTCAAAAAGTATCAAAATTTATTTTGTAATATAATCTTATGTGTTTTTGATTAAATACAATTTATGCCTTATCGGAGAAATTTTTTAAGAAGAGCAGGATATACAACCCTTTCTGCTTTATTAACTATGGGGTTTTTACAAAAGGATAACCAAAAAGAAAATCAAGGTACGAATGCTATTGCAGGAAATTATACAAGTAAAAATTTAAATTCTCCTCTTCGGCCTCTTCGGCAATTAGCTGCCGCCAAAGGAAAGCGTTATGGCGCAGCAATTTCTAGTGAATTTTTGCAAACAGAGAAAGATTACGCTAACCTGATGGCTCGTGAATGTTCCATTGTGACACCGAACGGTGAATTAAAATGGAACGCTACTGAACCACAGCCAGGACAATTTACCTTTGAATCAGCAGATGCGATCGCTGATTTCTGCCAAAAACATAAGATAGAATTGCACGGGCATACCCTTTTCTGGCACATGGGAAACCCAGACTGGGTTCCTTATCCACCTACACTTACGATGATCGAACGCCATGTTAAAGGAGTCATGGGGCATTATCGCAATAGTCCCGTTTTAAAGTCTTGGGATATTGCCAATGAAATCATCGCTGATAGTGAAAATGAAACTGATAACGCTACCTATGGTTTGCGTAAAGGGGTAAAACCAGAATTGATTCGAGACTTGTTTTTAATTGCCGCTTCAGTTGATAGCAGCAAGAAATTTTACCTAAACGATTTTGGCATCGAAGGCACCACATGGAAATCAGAACGTTTCTTAAGAATGGTCGAATATCTGAAGAATAGTGGCGTTAAAATTGACGGGGCAGGTATCCAGTCACATCTATGGTTTTCTACTGCCTATGGTTTTGACGAGAAAGGATTTAATTCGGTCTTAAAACGGCTTAACGATCTTGAAGTGAAACCAATAATTACGGAATTAGATATTATCATTGATACCCCGCTACCCGATAGTATCAAAAGCTTAGACCAAATGGTAGCCGATAGTTACAAGCAATATCTTGATCTGTGTTTTGCAGCTAAAGTCGATACTGTGATTACATGGGGACTTAGCGATCGTCATACCTGGATACGTCATCCCGAATGGATGCCAAGAAAAACCTTTAGAAACAATCCAAGTCTCTGGAAATTTCTACGTCCGCTTCCCTTCGATGAGAACCTGCAATCTAAACCAGCTCGCAATGCTATAGCCCAGGCTTTTCAGGAATCAACTTAATACTCCGCCCAGGCGTAAATATAGCGTTTCCTTAGCAACTGAGGTACATAAAAATCTTGTTTACCAAGCTTAGTAGCTTTGAAAATGTACCTCACTATACCGGGAATTGCTATAAAATTTTTATTATTTTAAGCAAAATAGATGGAGATATTTTTAGTTATTCACGATTATGAAAGTTGAATAAGACTTACTGACTAATTAATCATTAAATCTTAGTACAACATTTCATAAATTCGTGACGAATTGAGCGACCTACTGCTAAGAGTCTGAGAGACTCGATCAAGCTACGAACTTTTGAAATTTCGTACTTATAAATACCAGAAGGTTATTTTTTTTTCGTTTACTTGAGATATTCCAAATTTCTTGTAAAAATAATGTGCCAACAAACCAAGGCTCAACTAAGTAACGTCTCCAAAGCCTCTTCGGTTCAGACAACAAGCGATACAACCATTCCAAACCCACCTTTCCCATCCACCGAGGAGGAGTAGGTATTGCTCCTGCTATATAGTCCATACAGGCTCCACTAGTCAAAATAGTATTGGCATGAATATATTCAAGATTTTCGTAAATCCAATATTCTTGGCGTGGCATACCCATTCCCACCATTAATATATGGGGTTTGTAAGCATTAATTGCAGCCACAGTGGCGAGATTTTCTTGACTATCTTTATCTATATCAATATAGCCATGAGCGCAAGCAATCTGTAAACCAGGAAATTTCTGGCATAAAATATTTGCTGCGTTTTCAGCAACTCCTGGCTTTGAACCTAAATAAAATACACGCCAGCCTTTAGTAGCAGCTTCTGCCATCAGAGGCCATACCCAGTCAGCATAGGTTACTCTTTGTTCGCGTTTAATTGGAAAACCCAACAGCTTTCCAATAAACACTAAAGGCATACTATCAATATGGGTATATTCTGCCTTGGAATAAAAAGCTTGCATTTTTAGATCATTATGTAAGAGATAAAGACTATGTAAGTTGTGGTTAGCAATAATCCATTTTTCATTCCGATCGATAGATTCTTCAATCAATAAATTTAAGTCAGGAATAGAGAGTGCATCCACTTGAGCACCAATAATTTTATAAGAAAATTGCTTTTTCATATTTTATTTTTCTTTTGACAAATATGAGATTTTATCTCAATTTAAAAGTGATTTTGTAAAACTAATTAGTAATATTCCAACACTGAATTACTGAAATATCCAAGTTTTTTAGTTAAAAATTATTATTTAAATATAACTAAAAAACACTTATTTTCATGAGGATGTCTGCGATATTCTGTGCTCTTGCATTCCAGGAATACTTTTCTGTAATTAAAGTATATGCTGTATCTACAAGTGATTGATATCTATCAATATTTGAAGCAGCATCCAGTATTGTATTAGCGACTTCTTCGCTAGAACATCCTGTTACTAACAGATGTTCTAAATGGCGAAATTCTTCTAAACCTCGTAATCCTTCTGGTGTTGATACAACTAATTTTCTACTAGCGAAATAATCTAATGCTTTATTGCGAGCGCCACCTGCTACTGCTTGTTTTGAAAATGGCAATAAAGCAATATCTGCATATTTCAGATGGGAGACAAAATCTTCTCTTTTAGGTAAAAAGCCTAAAAAAGAAATATTAGAGGGTATTGGTTCTGAAATATCATTACTATCCCTACCAATGACGACAAAATGTAGTTTTTGCTGATGACTTTCAAGGTATTTAGCAACCTCAATAGCCATTGATACAGACATATCATTAGTTGGAAATTGAAATGTTTTGGGAGCAATGATAACGACTATTTTAGCTGGTCTGAATGCCTGATAGGGGTCTTTATCTGGAAAAACTTCAGTATTGAGTAAGTCTTCAGTAACACCATTCCCGATAGAATAAATTTGCTCTGGAGTTTTTCCATACCATTGGGAAATTAGTTTAGGAATTGATTCACCTGCTGCAATAATTGGACTACCAGAAAATATTAAAATTCCCTGAGCAATATATGTCTTAATACATTGTGCAAACTCTTTGAAAGGATTGGCAACTGAAAACAAACGCATCCAGTATTCATAAGGCGAAAATGTATGAAAATCTAAGACAAGAGAGGAGCTACTGTGTTTTCTAAGCTTTAGTGAAATTAAAGCAGCCAATCCAGGTAGTGTTTCTTGAGCATACACAATATCTGGACAAAACTCGTCGATGCACTTTTCTATGGATTGAATATATGACTTCAAGCTTCTTGAACCAATAGAAACAGAAGGTGCATAATCCACAGACGAACAATCTAAACCTAGTTGAAAAACATCAAAATGTTTAGTAAGATATTGCCCTAGATAAAAAGGTCTAGTAAATGCACCGAATGGCTGACTAGAATCGAGAGTTGAGACGATTAGTAAGCGTTTACCCATAGAATGATTTCTGATTATTATTTTATAATTTGAAATTGCATTTGTCAAATTCTTAAGATACGTTAGAACTTATCCAAATATTATCTAGCAATGACTCTCGTGCAAGTATTAGACTTCTGAGCCAGTTTGATTAATATCCTCAGAAAACGTAGGAGAGGTAGCCAAATCTTTGTAACCAATAATTGCTCTTATATAAGGTAAGAACCAGTAAAATATCCAGAATGGCCCAGAGTGTCTGCTACAAAATATAGTCCATGATTTCAATGGAAATGCTTTGATTTGTAGTACTTTTTTCAAACGTTCTAAGAGATTTAAATTGGTGTCTGCCCAACTATTGCGGATAGAGTTTTTAGTGCAAGTACCAATATACTCAGGGGCTACCCATATTTTACAACCCAATTTACGCGCTCTCAGGGCATAATCTAAATCTCCTAAACTATGGACAAAAGCTGTATCAATATTGCCAACTTTGGCGGCCACACTTTTAGGAATTAGCACGCAGTTACCATACATAGCATCGCATTTTTGGATAACGGAGCTTGGTTTTAAAAATTCAAATTTATTAGAATACCAATTTTTAGATTTTACTGCTCCTCCATAGGTTGCTTTTCCTGTAATTGAGTCTTTAGTTGAACCAACTACAATTGAGTCTGGATAACCAAGTTCTGTTAAATTTTGATGAACCTGTAATAGTTTACTCACAGCATTGGCTTCCAAAAATGTGTCATCATTCAACCATAGATAATAATCATATTTATATTTTATTGCTTCACCAAAAGCGAGATGCATTCCTCCCACCCAAAATAAATTGCCATTACCTTGAAGAATTTGTACTTCTGGATATTCTGCTTTAATAGCCTCTGTAGTCCCATCAGAACTTCCATCATCGGTTAAATAAACATCACAATCATTTTTTTGCTGATATAAGGCATTTAGACAGGCAAGAGTTGTATTCCGTCTGTTATAACATGTCATAATTACAGCTAGATTCGCTTTATTCATCTCATTTGCCTCATAATAATATGTACAAAAATAGTTAATCAAAATAATAAATTTAGATATATTTTAGATGGATTTTATTTATAATCTCAATTCTCAAAGTTTTACCTTTCATATATCGTGATGTCAGTTTAAAACTTAACCTTGTTCTCTATCCATCCGCTGAAATTAATATCTAAGTTAAAGCTTTTTAGTTTTTGTTCCATTCTTCTGACTTCCAACAAATATCTATGCCAAACTGATACACGAGGCATATTAAACCTGACAACCTCTTTACATAACCATTGATATTTATCTGAATGAATATTAAACTTTTTCAAGCTTTTTATTTGTCCATACCAATCGTGATAAAAAAATAAGTTGAAATAATGAATGGATACAATATCATCCCAATGTTTAATTTGTATTTCTTTCGATAAACGGTTATGTAAAGGTAATGGATAACTATAATTAGAGGGAAGATGTTCAACGTTTTCTTCCAAGGCACATAAAGTTACAGACAAAACAGACTGCTCAACAAAATAAATACCCTGGGGAGGAGTAATATCCAAGCGCATTACTTTTTCAAAGTTCTCTTTCCAAGTTGTAAATATACCCGTACTCCTTCTGACAGCAATCAAACCAGAATTCCAGTAGGCTCTGATTCTCTTATTACCAATGGGTGTGTCAACAAATACCTCACGCTTTACTCCCAGTACTTCATATAGTTTTTGCCAATACCATTCTTGAGGATCTTGCAAACCTGTAGAACCAATTCCTTGACCATACTCAGGACGCATCCGTACATTACAATCTACGGGCAATAAAAATTCTTTTGGTTCCGAAAAAAAGCATTTGTCACTGTCTAAAAAAACCAATATTTCTGCATCGATATTTTGTTCTGCATAGGCACAAACTAGGGGCTTATTAGCTAAATAATATTCATGGAATTCTTGATTTATCGGGATTTGTTGATGAGTCACCTGCAAAGCTTCAAAGGCTTGTTGGGTTTCCTTTAAAATAGGTTCACCTACTCTAGGATGGAAACTATATATAGGTGTATTTTTCAATTCGCCGCAGAACTTACGAATACTTTCTGCAAGCATCAAAGATTGGCCTTCTAAACGACCAGGTTCTGTACAAATTATAAAAGCTATAGGTATTGACATATTATGAAGTATTGATTTACTAAGTTAATTACTCAATGAAGATTTCTTTGCTATCATCAATATTTCCTGAAACAAGCCTGAATAACGACGTGCTTGAAGTTCCAGGGTAAATTCTTGCTCGGCTTTCTCACGAGCATGAAATGACATTTTTTGCAACCTCTGTTCATTTTCAAGAACCCAGGTAATTCCTTTGGCAAAATCCTCAACTTCATAAGGTTTAGCCAAATAGCCGTTCTGCTGATGATCGACAATATCTTTTAAGCCAGTAGAATTAAACGCTACAACTGGAGTACCACAAGCGAATGATTCCGAAGCTGTCTGTCCAAAAGATTCTTGAAGAGATGGTACAAGCATTACATCAGCAGCTGAGTAAACAGTTGCTAAAGATATAGCATCATGTAAGTGTCCCAAATAGTGGGTTTTGAAGCCTAAATCAGGTGGATTTTCGGGTTGAGATGCTCCAAAAATCACAACTTCCAAGTCATTCTTCCAGCCAGATTTACTCAATTCTTGTAAAGCTGGTTGCAACAAATGAAATCCTTTATTTCTGTCGCTTGTGGCTTCTATCGCTCCAAAGAGTATCAGTTTTTTATCTCGAGGTAGATTGAGTGCTTCTCGTGCAAAATGTTGATTAATCGGTCGATATTTTTGAGTATCTAATCCGTGGGGAATTACCTCAATTCGCAAATTCTGGAATAAAGAGCTAGAACGAGCACACTCTGCTAACCAAGAACTTGGTGAAACCAGAGTTAAATTTAAATTTTTCCAAGCTTTTACTTTGCGCTGCCATACCCAACGGGATAAATCCCATTCACTACCACTGTTGAGTTGAGGACAAGCCCCGCAGGATGCTTTGTAGCGATCGCATTCTCCAGTAACGTGACATCCTCCTGTAAACCCCCACATATCATGGAGAGTCCAAACTAGAGGACGCTTCAGTTTAGCAAAGGTTTCTATTTGCATAAAACCTCCGCTAATCCAATGCAGATTGATTATATCTGGATTAATCTGAGCAACTTTCGGAATAACTCTATCTGGCAACCATTGAGTAAAAAATGGAGTATTTTTCTTTTGACGATAAAGCTTTAATGGTAAACTTTCAACTGTCAACTTTGCCTTAGCGATGCCTTGAAATAGTCTAATTTTAGGTGCAATTACTGTTTTATCATTGCTATATTTTTCCTGAACTAACATTTGTGACTGTAGTCCTATATCCTGTAAACCTGTGTGTAAACGATATGCAGCCCTCGCCGCACCGCCATTAATATCATAGGTACTAATATGTAAAATTTTCATTTTTATTAACTTAATAATCACTAAAATTCTTTCTGACTGCCATAAAAACTAATTGACTAAAATATTTTTACGATTTCTTTGATATTCAACAGTTAAAGATAATGAAGTGGTGACATACATTAACCAATTCCAGCTAGGAGTTAATAATCTTGCTTCTGAAAAATTAACTATGACTATGATAATTAGCATCTGCATTGGCCAATAATCTTCCGGTTTTTTAGCGACAGAAATAATTCGAGTCAATGCCATTGCAAAAAAGCGGACAAACCCTGCTGCAAAAGTCAAAAAACCTAAAAATCCCAACTCTAACAATAATTCTAAAAAACCATTATGGGCATTACTTGCCCAATCATAAGTAGCTCTTAATTTAGATGCAGCATTACTAGTCCAAAATCCCGAAAATCCATAACCTAACCAAGGTCTTTCCAATATCTTGGAAATTACTAGATCCCAGAGGTCAGAGCGTCCATTGAAGGTAAGGTCTTTACCAGAAGTACCAACTACAGTTTCGGCATTATTGAGAAGTAATATTGAAGAAATCATCAGGAACATCAAAGTTGAAGTAATCATAATAACTTGTAATTTATAATTAGTTTTCTTCAAGGATCTGTAGAAAGGTAAAAGTAATACCATTGTCAATAAGATCGTTAAAGATGTTGTTGAACGTGAGAGAATAATTAGACATATAGAGATCCCACATAATCCCCACATCAACCAGCGATATCGATGACCACTAAGAGCTAGGTGCAAAAAAACTCCTGCACTCCAAGCCATCATGTAACCTAATTCATTTTTATGACCATAAATTCCACTCCACATACCTAGTAATTCAGGTGATTCGTGAATATAACCTGGTACGAATGCAGAAAATATTATAGATAATGATGCAGCTACACCAAGTGCCCAAGCTATCAGTCTCATTTGTTCCCTAAGGGAATAACGCATTGCTAAATAGATTGCAAGAAAATATATGCGGATTAGACCTCTTAGATAAGTAAGACTAGAACTTAGGTCTTCTGACCATAAAAGAGAAAATATAACTATTGCTAGTAGAAAAAACTGTAATGGACTTCTAGTAATTACATAAAGAAAACCTTTCCAGTATAAAATTAGGAAATAAAATAGAATTAAATATGAAACTATATTGAACAAAGTATCTAGCTTATCGCCTCCAAGGGTAGACATGGAAACTTCTTGTGCAGGGTGTATTGTTAATGCCCCTACAGCAATGAGTAATAGCAAGATAGTTAATATTTTTTCTGTTAATTTTACTTTCATTTGGGATATTTAATTAATTTATTATTTTATCGCTGAGTAATTCAATCTTTTCTTCACTTCCTCTTTAAAAATGTCCAATGCAGTTGCTTTATAGACTGTTTTCTGTGTAAAATTATCTGCTTCTACATTCCTGACAATAAATGGTGGATGTTGTAAGGGAAATTCCATTGCTTGCATCGGCATATTGATGAACGAAAATTCTTGATTGGAAGTGAAGTGAGTTGCGTCTGCACCAACACCAACATTAGAGATTAAATTGACATTGGGAATAATACTTAAGCTTCCCTGCATCCAACAAGCAAATGTCCATTGGTAATCCCAGGTTATACCGGTAGGATTGTCATAAACAGATTGAAATATTCGTTGCCAAGAATTTACCGCTTTTTGGTCTAGAAGAATGTCATATAAAAGGTTTTCTGCTTGTACCTCTTTCCAGAGTTTGATGGTCAAATCATAATGTTGCCAAGCACGTCTCCAACTTGCCCAACCCCAACAGTGGTTGTAACGAGAAAAATAGTAACTATAATTTGTACGTTTTCGTCCAAGTTGAAGATTTTGAGCAGAAATTGTGGCGATTCTGGTATCATTTCTATATTTTTCCAGCAGTTCTTCGCTAAACCTGAAAAAAGTTGGATGAGGGATACAATCATCTTCTAAAATAATTGTCTCCTCAACATTATTAAATACCCAATCTAAACCACTTGATACCCGTTTTGCACAACCTAAGTTGATATCAGAATAATTCTTGATTACTTCACAATCCCAATCAACTCTCTCAATAATTGCCCTAGTAGCTTCGCATTTTTCTACCTCACCTTCGCGGTCAGTGCGGGGGCCGTCTGCAATTACAAAAAGTTTTGTTGGCTTTGCTTGGCGAATAGCTTCAAAAACTTTCTCTGTTGTTTGTGGACGTTTAAAAATAATAAAAGTTATGGGTGTTTGCATAATAATAAAATTTAAGTAGCAACAATTAGTATTTGTAAAAATGAATAAGCGATCGCACCTGAATTTTAAATAGCTTTTGTGTTCTTGAATCAAATGCGTTGCATATAAAAGCAGCAGCAGCTTGAGATATTATTGTTGCGATCGCAGCCCCAAGTCCTGCATATTTAGGAATAAGTAATAAATTGAGAATAATGTTTAGTATCGCTCCAAATAAAGTTTTACCTAAAGAAACGTGGTTCAAACCTTCAGCAATAAACCAAGGTGATGTTGCAAGACCCATAAATACAAACAAAGAAGTCCAAATATGAACTGCTAATATTGCTCCTGCATCTGCATATCCACTTCCAAACATCACCATAATTATCTTGTCAGATAAAAAGGACATTGGAAGAGCAATTGCTAAAGATATACAAGTCATGAGACTGAGTAATTGTCCTATTCGCTGATAGTAAAGACTTTCTGATTTTTCCTTGGCGGCATAAATTGCTGGAGCAACAGAAGAAACAATCGCCCCCGGAATAAAATACCAAATTTCAGAAACACGTACAGCCGCAGAATAAATACCAACCTCACTATCTCCGATCATTTGACCTAACATCACCTGATCTATTCTCATAAAAATCATGATGGCGAACCCCGAAAAAATTAGAGGTAAGCTCTCTTTCAGAAGAGTTTTGGCAGCTGCAACGCTCCAACGCCATAACCACAATGAAGACCCTTTGACTTGGTAAACAATTAGTAAGCCAATTGCACTCATTGCAAATTCTGCTAATGTTACCAAAGCAAAAGCTAGCAACGGTGCTTTTGTTAAAATAAGTACGATTTTGATGAGAGTATTTAGCAGAAACGCTATGTTTTTAGCGATTACAGTATATTTTGACTGCACCTGTGATTGAAACCACAGTTCAATAGTATCAGATGCCCTAAAAACTCCTGCTATTCCTAAAATTGCAACTAGCCATATCTTTAGTGTTTCATGCTCACCTAAGAAAAACATCGTGCTAACTGCCAATAAAACAGAAGCAATTCCACCCAAAAATTTTAGCCAAAAAGTAGTTCCTAAAATTTCCTCTTTGTTTGATGATTGACGAACAAGATGGCGAACTACTACGTCATCTAGTCCGAGAGTAAAAACTGGGCTGAATAAGGCAACAAAAGCTAAAGCATAGTTAAATAGACCATACTGTTTTACGCCTAAATAACGTGCTACCCATACTCCTACAACCAAGCTTGCACCCATACGTAGAATGCGATCGGCAAATAACCAACCTGTATTAGCAACAATTGCACGCAGCCCAGAACGAGATTTAAATTTCGATAAGTTTTTAATTTTTAATTTGCTTAACATTATTTTTGTGAATTAATCACATACGATTATTTATATTTATCAATCTTGCTCATACAATTTTTTCATTTTTTCAAATACAAAATAAAGTGTATTTATTTAGTAACTCACATTAGCGATCACTTAGATAATTTTTAATTTACCACTAATCAAAATTTTCAAAAAATAGCTAAATAAGAAAACAATGCCCTTGATTTTCCAATACAAACTATGCTCAAATAAAAATATTATTTTCAAATAAGTAACAAAATCGTTATATTTGGGGCATGGTATTGTTTGTAGCTCCCTGATAGATGTAAAGGCTAATAATAATGGGGAGCTAAAATTGTTTTTTTGCAGAATGTAATTAAACAGGGAATTGCGTTTCCAGAATCTTTTGTATTCATAGTTTTTGTCTACATCTAAAAAATTCTTATTATGATACTGGTTATTGTCATGTATTCTATACATCACTAAAGGTTTAGACATATAAAACTTTTTAGCCCCCACCAAAGAAGCTCCCCATACCAAACAGTCATCAGCCCTTACACGCCAATCTTCTAAATTTGGAATAGGTAAAAATTTTCTGACTATTTCTCTACGTATTGATAATGTTGAAGTTATGGAACCAATCCATTCGCCATTATATAAAGTTCTAATTACTGAATAACCCAAATCTAAATCAACTGCATCGTCTTGAAATATCCCTTCTACTGCTCCAAATTTTTTATACGCACAAAATAAAAAATCACATTCACTGCGTCTATTGTAAAAGTTTAGGACATTTTCTAAATACTGAGGTTCATAAATATCATCAGCATCTAAAAAAAATATAATGTCACCAGTAGCAGCTAAAAAACCTTCATTAAAAGATGATAATTGCCCTTGATTTTGTTCTTTAAAGATAGATTTAACATTAGCAAATTGAGTTAATTTATTGATAACTTCCGCAGAATTATCTGTAGATGCATCATCAACAATGATAATTTCATCAAATTTAACTGTCTGATTTAAAGCGCTATCAATTGCTTCAGAGATAAATTCAGCATAATTGTAATTATTAATTAAACAAGAAGTTTTGATTTTAGTTTTATCCATTATTCCTATAGTTACAAAATTGGGTTTAGATGGTTGTAGTGATAGTAGCTTTCACAATTTCTAAGATAACTTAACGCTCTTGGCGAAATTTAGTTAAGCTGCTAGATACTAAATCTTGTTCAATTTGTCGTTTTTTAGTGTCATAAAAATAATTATTAGGTTCATTTTTAGTATTCACACCATTGATGACTATCCCTAATACCTTCTGACCTGACTGAGTTAAAAACTCTTTAGCTGCATTTGCACTATTCAAGTCAACCACTCCAGGACGAACGACTAATAATATACCGTCAGTCAAGGTGCTTAAAACAGCAGCATCTGCTATTCCTGACAATGGGGGAGTATCAAAAATTACAAGATCGTAATCTCTCCCAAAGCTACTAATTAATGTAGCCATACGTTGAGAATCTAGCATTGCCACCGGATTGGGAGGTAAAACTCCAGAAGTAAGAACTTCCAGATTAGGCATGACTTCCTGAACAACTGTATCTAAAGAAGCTTGATTAATTATTACATTACTTAGTCCCATTGTATTTGTTAGTCCCCAGATATGATGCTGTATGGGATGACGCATATCTGCATCCACCAACAACACCCTACGCCCCGCCTGAGCCATAGTCACAGCTAAATTTGCAGATACGTCAGACTTTCCTTCTTTGGCAACGGAACTTGTAATTACAATGCTTTTGAGCGGTTTATCAGAACAGAGGAACTTCAAATTCACTTGTAGTATTTGATATGCATTACCAACAGGGAAGTAAGGAATATCTCTGCCAATAATTTTGGGAATAGCTCTATCAAGTCCTGGTATAGAAGAATGATCTTTAGCATTTCTACCTTGTGTAGGAATGACTCCCAAAACACTGTATCTCAAGACTTCTTTGGCTTCTTTGACGGTCTTCACCGAGCGGTCTATCAAGTCTAAAGTAAAGGCGACAATGATACCTAAGAAAAAACCAACTCCTGCTCCACCAACGATAAACAGCATTTTCCGAGGTCCTTCTGCTTTATCAGGGATTAAAGCATAGGAAATGACACGAGCATTTGGAATTTTTTGGTTCTGTGCAATATCAATCTCTTGGCGTTTCTTTAAGAGTGTTTCGTAAGTTGTTTGAGCTGCTTGCAGTTTCCGTTCTAGCTCTCGTTGACTTTGTTCTAGCCTTGGCAAATTATTTGCTCGTTTGATATAGGCATTTTGCTGTTGTTTGAGTGTGGCAATTTGTCTCTCTAGACCAACGCGTTCTGCCTGGGCACGTGTAATATCTGCAATTAGGCTTTGCCGCAGTTGTCCAACCTGTAAACTTCCCTGTGTTATCTGCGCTCCACCAGCTACTTGTCCTGTCCGCTCTTTTAGCAAGTTCTTAAGAGCTACGACTTTTTCTTCTAAGTTAGTAATTGTAGGGTGTTCAGGTGCAAAACGAGTCCGCTCTATTGCTAGTTTGCTTTCTGTTTCTTGGAGTTCAGCAAGCACTTTCTGAACTCCAGGTGCTTGACTCAATTCAGATTCAATTACACCTTGCCGTGAATCTACCTGAGCTTCACTGCTTAACTGTTCTAGACGACCCTTCACATCATCTAGTTGAGCTAAAGCTTGAGAAATTTGGTTTCCTAACTTAGAAATTGTATCGACTGCTGCGGCTGCTTCTTGGTCTAGGACAACAACTTTATTCGTTTCTTTAAATACTCGCAGTTTTGATTCGGCTCTTCTGACAACTTCCTCAGCTTTAGGTACTTCCGTTACAAGAACCTGTTTGGCTGTCCGCGCTTCATTCTGATTAGCCTTGATATTTAGATCGATATAACTGTCAATAACTTCATTGACGATTTTAGCAGCTAGTTTCGGATCGCCGCCTTTATAAGAAAGTTGTACAACATCAGTGCCTTTGATTCCTTCTATTTTTATTTGTTTTGCCAAGTCTGGAATCGAGAGCAGTTTACCTCGGCTATCTTTGAGATTGAGAGAATTAATCGTTTTCTCAATTACTGGATTCGATCCGATAACTCTCACCTGAGTTTCCAGGGGATTGTCGTTCACATTCAAAGCTTCTAGGCGTCCTATGTCATCCGGTAAGCCCGTGAGTGAAGAAGAGCGATTTGTTTTAATCATCAAACTTCCTTCTGCCTTGTATGAAGGTTTTAGTGAAAATGCATACAAGCATCCAAGGCTAACAGATATGGCGAAAATTCCAACTAGAGGTAGCCAACGCCGTTGAAGAACTTCTAGGTATTTCTGAATATTTACTTCTTCAAAATTTGGTAAAGATTCCATCGTCATAATATTATGTAAAATTTTATAAAAAGGCTATTTACTTACAGCAAATATTATCAACATTTTTGACTACAGTAGTGCTGTAGTCTATTTTGCACTATTAATATTTGCGTTGATTGTTAGCTAATACCTTGTTGCTGAGGTTCTTCAATATCTGAAGTTAACTATTAGCTTTGCAAGTTGCAATTTTAACTTAGATTGATATTTTATTGATTGAGAGCAAAAACAAGATGAGTCACAATTTTATTCCTGATTTAGTCGCTTTTCATTTTTGGAGCTTAATGTTGGTTAACTTCGTTTTGTATTACTACTAATGCAAATATTGATTAGTAAACTAACAATCACTATCATATTATGTAAGAACACTGAATTTGATAACTTTACAAAAAATTCATAGAATATACTAATACATTCACTCTCGGTTTGCTGATTTTGAAAAGACAAGAAGAGTTAATTCCTTCAGGGTAAGGAATAGAACAATTGTGCCAGCCTATAAGCAATGTAAGCACTTCAGAGATAGGCTATAGACAGTGAAAACAGATGCCTATAAAGACTGGATGAATCTTTACGTAAGCTACTTCAAAACTTTAAAGAACAACTAATTCTTGCTCTGAATAATAGTTAATTTTGGGAATAATACGGGACTGGCAATCATAAAATTGCATGATTTTAGTATTGAACCTATAAGCACTCGCAATCAGTTTAATTCGCCTTTATGTATATTTATACTACGATATGTAGCATAAATATCTGCATGTTAACACGCATGAAATATAAACGGCTAGTAAGTAAATTGGTACCAGCTTCAATTTAACGTAGCCCAGCAAAGGAGTATCAAATAACAGCGTGGCTAGAGCAATAAATTAGTCTACATCAGACTAGTACAAGACAGCGGAAATCCAGCTAATATCTCAATTAACTAGACAAATAGCTCAAGCAAATTGTTCAAGGTAGGCAAACTTCAGTCATATTTTACTAGATTTCACTATATTTTTCATGAAGTTTGGCTATATTTATTATTACCTGTGTTAATCTAAAGTACTCAAGATAGCCTCCTATTTCTTTGTTTTTGGATCTAGGCAATTGTAATTATTAAACTGACATTAAATGTTGAGAGATTGAATTATGAAATCCTCTTCTATTATCTTAGCCGTTGTGATTAGCGCACTCACCCTCAGTCAGAGAGCCTATGCTAACCAAGAGAATGTTCCTATAACAATGGATGATCGCGATCGGGTTGGAGTTTTATTGACAGAACCAGCTACGATTAACGCTACATGGAGCAATTTTATCGGACAGACTAATAATCCAAAACAAGCTGCTGAATCAATTTCGCTGATGCAGGAGCGAGGATGCCAAAAAATTAACCCGCTTGAGTTCATCAATAACCCAAGCGCTTTTTTTAAGCAATGTCAGGAGCCAACCAAGACTCAAAGTACTGAACCAATTGAGTATCTCAAGGTTCCTAAACTGGATTCTGGTATTCGTGTGACAGTTACTAAATTTTGATATAGGACGCCTTATGTGAATTAAAAATGCCCAAGCTATAGCAAGGGTTTCAGGCTGTGGTTTAGCCAAGATGTTTAACCATGTTGACGTATTTACGCCTTTCCAGACTCCAACTCACATAAGCCATATAGGAACTTTTTTAACAATAATTTTATGTCAACTAGAAGTTGAAACTAGTAAGCGAGAAAGCTGTGAGATGTTCCTTCATTAGGAGTTTTAAACTATTTCCCACTTCTCCAAAAACTGGGAATGTTGTTGTTTAAGCTATGCTGCGCAACAATCAATTAGATACCCTTACACAAAAATCTTTTTGCTTCAAGAGGATATTAGGGCGATCGCGGGTGTTTCTGTCTTGTCAAGTATCATCCTTGATGTTAGTGTCACCACTGTTAGTACTTTTATTCCATAAAATTTCTCTAGGAGTAATCAAGTTGACAATACCGCATCCAGTGCAGATGTCTGCGTGCAATTATGACACAAGTGCAATTGTCACAGATATCTGCGTCTTCTCGATCATCCTAAATCCCAGGAAAGAGATATGAGTAAGAATGAAGACACAGATGTAGCAGTTCCGCTAACAGCAGGCGATTGATAAAGCCATAGTTAGGGGTTGCTGAAAAATAAAGAAAAGGTGACAGTATCTAAATTATTAGACTCT